>DATCJM010000247.1:0-5037 GCA_036562805.1 Sphingomicrobium sp. | reverse complement strand
GCCTTTCACAACGACGTGGTGGCGGTCGCGAACGAGCGCGTGCTGTTCGCCCACGAGCTCGCGTTCGCGGACAAAGCACCGCTGCTCGAGGCTTGCGAACGCCTCGTGCCCGGGTTCGAATATGTCGAAGTGGCGGCGGCCGACGTGCCGCTCGAAGATGCGATCAGGTCCTATTTGTTCAACGCGCAGCTGGTGAGCCCGCCAGACGGCGAGATGACGCTGATCGTCCCGAGCGAGGCGCGCGAGACGCCCACGGTCTGGCGGTGGCTCGAACGCCATCTTGCGGGCAACGGCCCGATTCGTCGCGTGCACGTCGTCGACGTGCGGCAGTCGATGGCCAATGGCGGCGGCCCGGCTTGTCTGCGGCTCAGGGTGGTCGCTGACCCGGCCGACGTTGACCCGCGCTTCCTTGTCGACGGCCCGAAACTCGACCGAATTGCCAACGTCGTCGGCCGCCATTGGCCCGAGCAGATCGGCCATGACGAGCTGCAGCGCCCGGCGCTGATCAGCGACGCCGAGCATGCGCGGCTCGCGCTCCTCGAAACGCTCGATCTGACCCAGCTGGCCTGAGTCCCGATCTGGGACGTCCGCCCAAGTGTTACCGCCACTTTAACCCTGTTCATTAGAACGGGAACGGCGCAAATCCGCGGCTGAGACGTTGGGGCGTTAACGAGTCGCAATGCTGAAGAAGATTGGCCGCCTTTTCACGATCAAGACGCGCTTCGAGGCGTGGCTGGTGATCTATGCAATCGCGCTCGGCGCGGTGGAGCGCGGCCGGGCTTATCTGGATACTTACCCGGGCTTCGGCGGCTGGCTGCTCGCCGTCGCCTGCACGGGTGTCGTGTTCATCGCCGGCGGCAAGCTTCTTGATTCCGTCAAACCGCCGCGCCCGGCGATTGCAGCCGGCCCTTACCAGGCGGCGCCGCGGCGCCGGATCCCTACTGGTCGTAGTCGACCCACGCGCCTGCCGAATCGTCGCGCTTCAGAGTCACGGATTTCACGTCGCAGAGATTGACGCCGGCCCAGGTGACGGGGCCCTTGCCGGCCAGGTCAGCACGAATGTCGAATGCGCAATCGGGGTTGCTGAAGTCGACGGCAGCTCGCGCACCCGCCGCCGGCGCCGGGCCGATTGCTTTCCAGTCCTGGGTCCCGGAACGCGTGATCGACAGTCCGGCAAGCGCACCGCCGGTCCCATTCACAAGCGTGAACTTAGAAGCGCCGGCGAGCGCGGGGGCGCTCGCAGTCAACAAAATCGGGAAAAGGACGAGTCTCTTCATGGCCGCGACCATATAACGGTCGCGACCATGAAGAAATCTGTACTTTAGTTTTGCTTAGGCCGCGTTGAGCTCGGCATAGCTGGGACGCCGCCCGCTCCAGAACACCGGCGTCGGCGCCGGGCCCTGCGTAGCGGCTTCCTTCAGCGGCAATGCCGTTGAGCAGAATGCGCATTCGGCCGACAGCCGGCCGATCAGCCAGTGCGTGCGGCCGCAACCGGGACAGTGATTGACTTCACCGTCGTGATAGACGGCATGATACCCGCGCGCACTGGGATTGAAGAAGTTGCGGCGGGACTCAATCGAACTCAGCATGGTGCTTTCCTTCGAAACCATTTGATCGCTCAACGAGCGTCGACTCGTTAGGTTTCAACGACGATCCGCCTGAAGCGCACTAGTGTCACGATGGGGCAACTCGCCTGTTCCAGCGCGGGACAGACTGCCGAGCGCCATTGAATTGCGTCGGCCTCCCCGCGCCCTGTGGATATTAACTACCTATTAGGTAATCTGCGTGATGGTCCCAAGGTTCTCTAGCTGAGGGGGGACCAGTGGAGTCGAACGAGCGTTACTATCGGCGCCGCGCGGTGGAAGAACGGATGGCTGCACAGCGCGCGATCGGCGAAAGCGCCCGCGCATGGCATGCCAAGCTGGCCGAAGATTTCGCGCAACGCGCGATGGCCTGCACAGCCGTCGCCTGCTCGCAAGCCGCCATCGCCGGCTGAGCTTGATTTAGGCCGCAATTAATCCCACGCCTTCCCGCGTGGAGGATTGGGAACAGTTTTTCGTCGAAAAGAGCCGCCGCCGCTTCGAGAAGGAGCGAGTCGAGCGCCGACGTCGTCGCAACCAGGCATTCATTTCAATGCTGATGATCGGCGCGGCCGTTGTCGGCGCCATCGCCATTCTCGCTATCCTCCGCTGATCTTGAGGCCCGCGGCCGCCCGCCGCCGTGGCCCAGCGTGAGACGTTTCCAACCGTCCTTAACTTTCGGTAGTTAACGTCCGGTAACTGGTCTCGTTATCTCCCTACCGTTTAACAGAAACTTAGCGCGGGCGATTCGCCTCACCCGCAGGGGGTAAGCTTCAAAATCCACGCGAGGCGAGGGGGCAAAAGCCATGAAATATCGTGCACTTCTCAGTGCGGCGGCGATCGTCAGCACGTCATTCGCGCCGTTTTCTGTCGTAACGACGCCGGCATTCGCGGTTCCCGTTCCGGCGGCGGACCAGAATCCTCCGGACGAGCAGCAAGTCTGCGACGATCTTTACGTCAACAACCAGACCGATCCGAGCGTCTGGCGGGCGACCGTCACAAACGCCAGCGAGCAGGCCACGGATCCGGCGCCCGTCGAAGGCAGCGAGCAGAATGTGAACTTCCGCCCCGACACAACGAGCACCTTCTCGTACGCCGGCTTCACCGGCACGCAGAATCCGCTCTACCGCATCGGCGGAAGCCCGAACATGTGGGGCCAGATGGTCTTCAACGACAAGGTCTGGGACAACACGCTGTACGACGTGCAGATGGATTTCAACCACACCGTCTCATACGCCTGGACCTGCCATGTCGAGCAGTTCGTCACGACCACCGTCCACGTCGGCGGCGGCAACGACAACAGCAACGGAAACAATAACGGCAAGAACGAGCAGGACGGCGGCAACGGCAACGGCAACAACGGCTGCGGCAACGGCAATGGTGGCCCCAATGGGAGCAACGACAATTGCGGCGGTCATGACGTGACTCACAGCGAGTGGGATTTATTTGGTGATTTCCCGCAAACGGCCGGGCCGAACCTCGTCGATGACGGCTTCGACATCACGCAGACCGGGCTACAGCTCGCCGGCCACGTGTCGGGCGTCACCTATGACGTCTTCGGAACCTACATGCCGTACGGCTTCATCCTCCTGTCCTGCATCTCGCCGGGCAAGAAGGGCGGGACCTGGACGCCCAAGTCCTATTATTCCGGTGGAAGCTGCAACACGACGACGTTCAATTCGGCTCCGACGATCCTCGGACACGAGTTCGATTCGCCGCCGACGGCTTCGGTTCCGTCAAACTAATTCACTAGCGGCCCAGAACCGCGCGTGGACGCCCTGTCCGGCTTCGTGCCGGACAGGGTAGCGCGGGGGGCCGCATTCTTGCTGCCTTTTCTGGGGGGGCGGGCAATGCATGATAATCATCCAATTCGCCGCCTGAGAGGCCTTGCGCTCGCAGCGCTGCTCGCCAGTACCGCCGCACCGGCATTCGCGGGCGCGTCTGCGGTCACAGCGAACGAAACTTCTTCGAGCGGCGCAGATTCCGCGTCGGGCACGCAGAGCGCTGCTCGAAAGAGCGATGTCGACCAGACGATCTACATCACCGCCCCGCCGCTCTTCCCCGATATCCAACCGGAACGCGAGCTCGATCCCGATGCGATCGAAAGCTACGGTGTCAGCACCATCGATGAACTTCTCAACGAGGTTCAGGAGGAGCTGGGGGCAGAAGACGAGCTCCCGCTGATCTTCGTCAACGGCAAGCAGATCAACGACATTTCGGAGATTGGCGCACTGCCGGTCGAAGCGGTCCGCAGCCTGCAGGTGCTGCCGCGCGGGTCAGCAGTTCGTGCGGGCGGCTCGCCGGGGCAACGCGTCATCAGCATCAATCTCAAGCGGAATGTTCAGTCCGCGACAGTCACTGCCGCTCACAAGGTCTCGACCGATGGTGATTGGAATGCCGATCGTGGCGAGCTGATCCTGACAAAAGTGCATGGCCAGACCCGCGCGAACATCGCGTTCCGCGCACGCGACGAAAGCAGTCTCCTGGAAAGCCAGCGCGGCATCATTCAGCCCCAGCCGTTCTTTCCGTTCGCGCTGACCGGCAATATAGTCGGCTTTCCTGACACGACCGGCGAGATCGATCCGCTCCTCAGCGCTCTTGCCGGAAAGTCGGTTACGGTCGCCGCAGTTCCGCCGACAGGCAATCCAACTCTTGCTGATTTCCTCTCCAGCGCGAACATTCCGGCGATCACCAATGTCGGCCAATTCCGGACGCTTCGTCCTCACGGCCGCTACTATGATCTCAACGGCTCCTTCACGACCGATTTGTCATCGTGGCTTACCGCCAGCACGACGATTCACCTCGACGAGAACAAGACGAACGGCCTCCGGGGGCTGCCATCCCTGCTGCTCGTCGTCCCGGCAACCAATGCCTCCACTCCATTCTCGAGAGAGGTCGCCCTCGCCTTCTTCGCTCCGGACCCGCTGCGATACGACACGACGCATAAAGGCGCCGATGCCAACCTGACGCTCAATGGGACTTTCGGCGCGTGGACCGGAAACCTGCACGGCGAACATACGCAGTCGAAAGACGTTTACGACAACGATCGCCAGACGGCGTCGCTCGTCGTCATCAACGACGCGGTCGATCCGTTCGCCACGCCCATTTCGCCGCTGATCGGGATCACGAACAGCCGCACGACATCCAACTCGATCGTCAACCTCGCCGAATTATCGATGACCGGACCGACGTTCAGGCTCCCTGCTGGCCCGGTCCAGACAACGATCGACGGCCGCCTCGCATCCGAGACTCTCCATTCGCAAAGCAACTTCGGGAACTTCGGAAGCAGCAATTTCCATCGCGGCGAGGCCGCCATTCGCGGCGCGATCGACCTGCCCATCGCCGATGCCGGCACCAACGTCCTCGCCCCTCTCGGCCAAGCCGACGCCACCGCCGAATACACCCTGACTCATTTCTCCGACGCCGGAACGCTCAAACATTATGCTCTTGGTTTGAA
>DATCJM010000241.1:0-19086 GCA_036562805.1 Sphingomicrobium sp. | reverse complement strand
AGCGATTCTCTTGTCTGGAGGTCGAAAACGGAGAGCGGCACCCTGCCAAAAGTTAGTTTCGCGCGGCAACCCTCTTGATCGACGAACGGGCTGGCCTCGTCTGCGAATGCGGGAACACAATTCAGGCGAGCGCGAGCAGGCCGTCCCGCGTCGCAATGGACTCGGCGAAGTCGGGGCCATCGCCCGGGGCCGCATGGGTGAGCGCCAGGGCGCGCGAGAGACGGTCGGCGCCTTCGGGCGCGATCTCGCCCAACTGCGCCGCAATCTGCATATTGTCCTCGAGAACCCCGTTGCACGGAAGCGCGACGTCGCAACCCGCGGCGACGCAGGCGGCCGCGCGCTCGCCCAGGCTGCCGCTCAGCGCATTCATGTCGCTGTCGTCGCTCATCAGGAAGCCGTCGAAACCGATCCGCTCTCTGACGATGCGCTCGATGACGATCGGCGACTGGCTTGCCGGGTGCTCGGTGTCCCATGCCGTATAGACGACGTGCGCCACCATCCCCATTGGCGCTGAGGACAGCCGTTCGAACGGGCCGAGGTCGATCTGGAGCTGTTCGTCGTCGGCGGTCACGACCGGCAGCTCGTGATGGCTGTCGACGAGTGCCCGCCCATGTCCCGGCATGTGCTTGACGATTCCGACCACGCCCGCCGAGGCCATCCCGTCCAGCATCGCGCGGCCGAGCGCTGCAACCTGCATCGGCTCCGAGCCCAGCGCGCGGTCGCCGATGATGTCGCTCGCGCCTTCCTGGCGTACGTCAAGCAAGGGCAGCGCGTTCACGTTGATGCCGACCTCGCGCAGCATCAAGCCGATCGCGCGCGCATTCGCCCGTGCGGCGGCAATCGCCGACGACGGCGCGAGCTGGTAGAGGTTGGCGAGACGTTCGGCGGCCGGGAATTCGGGCCATTCGGGCGGCCTCATCCGGGCGACGCGTCCTCCCTCCTGGTCGATGAGGATCGGAAGGTCCGCGCGGCCGCTCAGCGCTCGAAGCGAATCCGTGAGCCGGAGGAGCTGCGCGGCCGTCTCGCAATTGCGCTTGAACAGGATGAAGCCCGCCGGGTCGGCGTCGCGGAAGAAGTCGCGCTCGCTTTTCGTCAGCTCGGGGCCGGCAAGGCCATAGATCGCCGCTTGCATCAGACCTCGTTTACTGGGCGACGAAACAATTTTCGCCCGCGGCCTTGAGTGTATCGCAGGCCTGTTTCGCGTCGGCCGGCGAGCCGGCCCCCGCGCGAAGGCGGATGCCGCCCGGATAAGGAACGATCATCTTGCTCATCGCGGCGATGCTCGGGAAGCGCGTCGACAATGCCGTCCACGCCCGTTCGGCCTGCGCCTGGTTGGCGAATGCGCCGAGCTGGATGACGCTCCCGGCAGCGCCGGTGGCCTTCGGTTCGGGCGGCGCTGCGGGCTTCGTAGCTGGCGCTGTCCGCGCCGCTGGAGTCGCAGGCGCCGCCTTCTCGGGCGCCACTTTCGTCGCTTCGGCTTCCGGCAGCTTGCTCGTGTCCAGCTGCGCGTTGCGGTCCTCGCCCGCACTCGTCTCGAACGCGGATTCGCTTTCGCTGCTGATGTCGAGCCCACCGGGGTTCGGCGGCTTGATCTTATAGGGTCCCGGCGGCGCATGGATAAGCTCGGGCGGTCCGTTGACCGCGGCGCCGCGACGTCCAAGCCAAAAGAACGTGCCGGCGACGATCAACGCCGCGATCAGGACGACGACGAGTGCGGCGAGCATCTTGCGCGCCGAAATGCCGCGCGGCTCATCTTCGTCCTCGACCGGCTGGAGCCACGGAAGCTGTTCGTCATAGGGGCGGGTATCGCTCACCGTTCGACGCCCCTCGGCTTCCACGGCAGCCCGACGACCGCGCAGCTCAAATGAATCTTCTCCATCCGCTGGCACAGCACCTCGGAGTGCGCCTGCGACGTCGTGCCGATCTGGAATCGATAGAAGTGGCGCCCGCGCGAATTGCTATCGCCAACGACGGTCGCCTTTAGATGCGCGACCGCCGGATAGGCCTGGACCATGTAGCGCCAGCCGAGCTTCGCCTGCTCGCGCGTCCCGAACGCGCCAATGCGGACGATTCTCCCCGATGCGCCTTGCGACTGCGAGGCGGGCCATGCCTTCAGCGGTTTGTCGGCCGGCGGCGACGTGACGGCTGGGGGCGGCCCGACGGCCGGCTGAGCGGCCTCCGCTGACGTAACATCCGTCACCTCTTGCGGGGCCTTTTCGCGCGGCACGGGGACCGCTCGCTCGATAGCGCGCCTCTCGACTCGGGGACGCGCGATCGGCACCTCGCGCTGGGGTGCAGGGAGGACTTGCGGCGCGGGCTCGAAGATGACCTGCGGCTGCGTCGGCGCGGCAGGGCGCGGTTGCGGAAGCGGCACGGTGGTGCTCTCGACGCTCGCTTCAGGCTGCGACACGTTCTGGTGCCAGCTATTCGCACCCATCCAGTAGGAAACAGCAGCGACGAGCAGGATCGCGGCGACGGCCCAGCCGGCCAGCTCGCCAGTCTTCGCGCGCTTCTTCGGCGGCGGCGGTTCGTCTGAGAGCCACGGCAGCCGGTCCGGTCCGGCGGCCGCTCGGGCCTGGCTCATGATCAGCGCATCTCCTCGGCGGCCGCCACCCCCATCAGCGCAAGGCCGCTCCTGATGATTTGCCCGACGCCGAGGGCCAATTCCAGCCGTGCACGAGAAAGTTGTGGATTGTTTTCAAGCAGGAAGCGCCGTTCGGGGTCATCATTTCCGCGGTTCCAGAGCGCGTGGAATTCGGCCGCGAGGTCGTAGAGATAAAAAGCGATCCGGTGCGGCTCGTGGCTCATCGCCGCGCCTTCGAGCGCACGCGGATATTGTGCCGCGCGCCTGACCAGCGCCAATTCCTCATCGTCGAGAAGCGACAGGTCCGCATCGCTCGCGAGGTCGACGCCCACATCCGCGGCCTTGCGCTTCAGCGAGCTGATCCGCGCATGCGCATATTGGACGTAGAAGACCGGATTGTCCTTCGACGCTTCGACCACCTTGGCAAAGTCGAAGTCGAGCGGCGTGTCGGCGCGCTTTGTCAGCATCATGAAGCGAACGACGTCCTTGCCCACTTCCTCGACCACGTCGGCGAGCGTGACGAAGTCGCCGGCGCGCTTGCTCATCTTGACCGGCTCGCCGCCGCGGAACAGCCGAACCATCTGGACCAGCTTGACGTCGAGGTCGACGCGCCCGTCGGTCAGCGCGTTCACGGCCGCCTGGACGCGCTTCACCGTCCCGGCGTGGTCGGCGCCCCAGATGTTGACGAGATGGTCGGCGTTTTGAGCTTTTTGCCAGTGATAAGCCGCGTCCGAGCCGAAATAGGTCCAGCTTCCGTCCGATTTCTTCATCGGCCGGTCCTGGTCATCGCCGAATTTCGTCGAACGGAACAAGGTCAGCTCGACCGGTTCCCACTCGTCATGATCGTCGAGGCTCTTGGGCCGCTCGAGCGTCCCTTCATAGACGAGGCCCTTGCCCCGCAGCACCTCCATCGCCCGCTCGACCGCGCCCGACTGCTGGAGCTCCGCTTCCGACGCGAAAATGTCGTGATGGATGCCGAGCAGCGAGAGATCATAGCGGATCAGGTCGAGCATCGCCTTGATCGCGCATTGGCGAAAAACCGGCAGCCACACCTCTTCCGGCGCCTCTACCAGATCGTCGCCATAATCGGCCGCAAGCACGACCCCGACGGGTTTCAGATAATCGCCGGGATAGAGGCCCTCGGGAATCTCGCCGATGTGCTCGCCGAGCGCCTCGCGGTACCTGAGGTGCAGCGACCGGGCGAGCGTATCGACCTGCGCCCCGGCGTCGTTGACGTAATATTCCTTGGTGACCCGGAAGCCTGCCGCTTCGAGAATTCGCGCGAGGCTGTCGCCGACGACCGCCCCCCGGCAGTGGCCCATGTGCAGCGGACCCGTGGGGTTCGCCGAGACATATTCCACGTTGACCCGCTCGTCCTTACCGACCGTGCAGAGGCCATATTCCTCGCCCTGGCGCAGAATCGTGCGAAGCTCGTCGCGCCACGCTTCGGGCGTGAGGCGCAAATTGATGAACCCGGGCCCCGCGATCTCGACCGACGTGACCGGCGGCAGCGCCTGGAGCTTGGTCTTGATGAGCTCCGCAAGCGAGCGCGGGTTCGTCTTCGCGGGCCTGGCAAGCACCATCGCCGCATTGGTCGCGAGGTCGCCGTGCGACGGATCGCGCGGCGGCTCGACCGTCACATTCTTGCGGTCGAGGTCAGCCGGAAGCACGCCCTCGGCGACGAGGTCGTCGAGCACGCCGTCAAGAAGCGCGGCATATTGCGCGTAGAGGCTCAATTTCAGTCCACACCTAGCGGAAAGCGGCGGCTCTAGCGCAGCGATCCGCGCGCGTCACGCCGCTAGAAGCGATCCGGCGGAAGCTTGACCGGGCCGACAATCTCTTCATGGCGAGCGATCGCAAACCGGTCGGTCATGCCCGCGATGAAATCGCCGATCGTCCGAAGCTGACCCAGGTGATCGTCCGGTCGTTGCCAATCGGCAGGAAGCATCCCCGGGTCTTCGCGATATGCCTCGGCGAGATCGCCGACGACGCGCTCGGCCTCTTCTCGCACCGGGTCGAGCTCGGGAAGGCCATAGAGCCGTTCATAGAGGAAGCGCTTGAGCTCGCGCTCCTCGGCCGCCATGCGATCAGACAAGCCGACGAGCGCCGTCCCGGCAGAGCGCACATCGTCGATCGTCTCAACCCTCGCGTCCCTCACGCGTCGCTCAGTCTCGGCGAGCACGTCGCCGACCATTGTCCCGATCATGTCCCTGACCAGGGCACGCTGTCGTTTCTCGAGCGATATTGCAGGGTGCCGTCGCTCGATCTCGTGCCACAGCCCGGCGACGACCGGCAACTGCGTCAGCTCCTCGATGTGGAGAAGCCCGGCGCGCAGCCCGTCATCGATGTCGTGATTGTCGTAGGCGATATCGTCGGAGATTGCGGCGACCTGCGCTTCAAGGCCCGGCCAACTGTCGAGCTCGAGATTCCATTCGCTATCCGCCTCCACCATCGCCCAGGTTGGGCGCTCGACGGGGCCGTTGTGCTTCGCCAGCCCTTCCAGTGCCTCCCAGCTCAAGTTCAGTCCGTCGAAATCCGGGTATGGATTTTCGAGCTTGGTCACGATGCGGATGGTGTGTGCATTGTGATCGAAGCCGCCGGCGTCGCTGAGCGCGCCGCTCAGCGCATCTTCGCCGGCGTGGCCGAATGGCGGATGGCCGAGATCGTGCGCCAGGCATAGCGCCTCGGTGAGGTCCTCGTTCAGTCCCAAAGCCCGCGCGATGGTGCGCCCGATCTGCGCGACTTCGAGGCTATGGGTCAAACGGACACGATAATGATCGCCGTCCGGTGCGATGAACACCTGCGTCTTGTGCCTCAGCCGACGGAAGGCGACCGAATGGACGATCCTGTCGCGGTCGCGCTGGAAGATGTCACGCGGTCCGCGAGGGCCGGAACGATGCTCGGGGTGTAAGCGGCCGCGGGAGGAGTGCGGATCGGCGGCGACCGCTGGTGGAAAGCTCATTCGCCAGCGAGTGGCACAATCCTGTCGGAATCGGAATTGCTCCAGCGGAATGCTTCGATTCCGACCGAACGCAAATCGTCGGCAAAGATCTTTGCGTCGGACGGACCGCGGAACGGTCCAACGAGCAGATGGGCGCGGTCGCCGCCTTCAGCGACGTAAGCGGTTATGCCGTTGAACAGGTCGCCGTTGTCGCGCTTCATGCGCGCAAATTCGTCATTGAATGCAACCGCGTTGCGGCCACTGGCGAGCTGGAGCCAGATCTTTGATTCAGTGACCGCTTCGGTTCGCTGAACGGTCGCAGGGGTCGGCGCCGGTGCGGAATAAGCGACCTGCACGGCCTGCGCCTGCGGCTGCTGCTCCAGCGCCGGCTGCTCCCACGCGGGCTGCGGCGCAGGCGGCTGTGCCGATGCCGGGGCCGAAAGAAGTGCATCGATGCCGGACAGGCGATCGGAGCTGACGCTGCTCGATATCGCCGCTGTCGATGGGACGGAGCGGGTCGGCGCGGCATAGGCGTATGCAGTCCCGGTCGAATCCGGGAAGATGCCGAGGTTGACAGCTGCTGCCTTCTCGCCGGCGGGAAGAGTCGCAAGCCGCTGCAGGAACGGAGCGACGCGCGACGCGCTACCTGGCATCGCCGCATCGACCGCCGTCATCGCACCGTTCGGATCGCCGGTCAGCGCGAGAATGAACGCGCGGATACGCATCGTCGTCGAATCGCCCTTCGCCGAGAGCGGCGCGAGCGTGTTCAACGCCTCTGCCCTATTGCCGCTGATTGCCAGGCTGAGTGCAAGCCGGCGCCGCGCCTCGTCAGCGTCGGCACCGTTCAATGCTGCGCGATAATCCGCCTGAGCCTTCGCCTGCTGCCCCTGCATGTCGTAAGCAAGGCCGCGGTCGCACCCGAGCATCGCCTGCGTCGCCCCGAGCTGCTGGGCGCGGGTGAAGTAAGGCATGGCCGCCTTGGCGTCCCCATTTTCCACGGAGACTGCGCCCATGCCTTCCTGCGGCATCGGGCTTCGCGGATTGACGTCGTCGGCACGCGCGAAGAATCCGGCCGCTGCCTGGGCATCGCCGAGTTCCAGCGCGGCGCGGCCGGCGCCAATCAGCGAATTGAAATCCTTGGGATCGTCGGCGAGCGCGCGGACGTAACGCGCGAGCGCCGCAGCGGGCGTCTCGTTGTAAGGCGAATAGCTGCCTTGAGCTGCCGCAGGAGCAGCCACGGCGCACGATAGGCCGCAGGCGCACGCAAGCAGCGCCCCGGACCATGAAAATGACGATAATCCCCGCATCGATCCTCCCCGTGCTGCAGAGAATCTTGCCGAAAGCTTTCTGCCTAGAGCGATTACGGTGAACCGTGCGCACGAGGCGGTGAGGCGCGGCGAAAGTGAACCGTTAACCGCCGGATTAAAAAAAAGGGACAGCCCCGTTCGGGACTGCCCCTCAATCAATGTCTAGTCTATTACTGGTTGTTCTGGCGATTGAGGAAACGCGGGATATCGATCGGGTCGCGCTTATAGCCTGACTCGTCTTCCTCGATCTGCGCCTTGGGCGCGCCACGAGCGATGTTCGACATACGCTCGAACAGCGTTCCGCCGCTGCCCGCCGTCGGCTCGGCAGTGTCGTCATCGTCCTGCGGCGGCGCGATCGGCGCGGATCCGACCGGGCTCGTGAGCACGTCGTCTGCACCCAGAAGCAACTCGTCGTCGCCATCGCCGTCATCGGAGAGGTCGACCTCAAGCGTCTCTTCGGCCGTCGGAGCGTTCGGCTCCGGAGCAGCCGCGGCGGGCGCGGGCGTCGACTGGCGAGCCGGGAAGGTGAACACCTTGCCAGGCGTCGGCTGAGCGACGGCGTCGGCATCGATGCCGGTCGCCACGACCGATACGCGGATCTTGCCGCCCAGGTCGTTGTTGAATGCCGAGCCCCAGATGATGTTGGCATCCGGATCGACCAGCTCCTTGATGTGGCTGGCGGCCTCGTCGACCTCCATCAGGCGCATATCCTCGCCGCCGGTGATCGAGATGATGACACCCTTGGCGCCCTTCATCGAGACGCCGTCGAGCAGCGGGTTGGAGATTGCTTTCTCGGCGGCCTCGATGGCGCGATTGTCGCCGTCCGCTTCGCCGGTGCCCATCATCGCTTTGCCCATCTCGCTCATCACCGAGCGGACGTCGGCGAAATCGAGGTTGATGAGGCCCGGCATGACCATCAGGTCGGTGATCCCGCGCACACCCTGCTGAAGAACCTCGTCCGCCATCTCGAACGCCTGCTTGAAGGTCGTCTCCGAATTGGCGAGCCGGAATAGGTTCTGGTTGGGGATGACAATCAGCGTGTCGACGTGCTGCTGAAGCTCGGAGATGCCGGCTTCGGCCGAACGGCCGCGCCGAGCGCCTTCGAACGCGAACGGCTTGGTGACGACGCCGACGGTGAGGATACCCTTGTCGCGGGCGGCCTTGGCGATGACCGGAGCCGCGCCCGTCCCGGTGCCGCCGCCCATGCCCGAGGCGATGAAGCACATGTGCGCGCCTTCGAGCGCCTGCATGATTTCGTCGATCGACTCTTCGGCGGCAGCGCGGCCGATCTCTGGCCGCGAACCGGCGCCGAGGCCCTGGGTGATCTTCAGTCCGAGCTGGATCCGGCGATCGGCTTCGGAATTGTTGAGCGCCTGAGCATCCGTGTTGGCGACGACGAAATCGACCCCCTGGACATCGGCGCGCATCATGTTGGCGATGGCGTTTCCGCCAGCGCCGCCGACGCCGATGACGCTGATCCTCGGGCGAAGTTCGTCGACCTCAGGCCGGATGAAATCAATGCTCATGGTCTAAATTCCCCCCAATGCGCCAACGCGTTGAGCCTCCACGAGGAATCCATGAATCATTGCGAGTCGCATGCCAAGGAAAAAAGTTAACGGCGGCGAAAAAAGTGGGGGCAAGTGTCGCATCAAAGACTCACTTTCCGGTCAGCGCCCCGAACCGAAGCAATCGAAGCGCCCGTTCGCGCGTGCCGGAGCGCATTCGGGGCCGCCGCAAGTTCGTCGGGTTCGACCCCTCGTGCAGTCTTCGTGGCAACACGCCGGAGCTCAAACGGCCGGGCGCACGACAGGGTTTCTCATGTCCCTTTTCGACCCATTCTGCACCACTGTGGATGATTGATAATTTGTTGACCTATCACCGCTAAATTCGAGCGATGGAGCGGGTGCTGAACTCCATCTTATCCCAGCATAATTTGGGTATCGTGGCGATCGCCGCGGTAATCTGTACGCTCGCCTCCTTCACGACCTTCCTTCTCGTCGAGCAGGTGCGACGTGAATCGGGATATCGCCGCGCCATCTGGCTGTGCGTGGCCGCCTTCGTCTCCGGCACTGGAATGTGGGCCACGCACTTCATCGCGATGCTCGCGTATCGAGCCGCCGGGCCGGTTGCCTACCAGCTCCAGGGCACGCTTCTGTCGATCCTCGTTGCGATCGTGATGACCGGACTCGGCTGGTGGGTCAGCTTGACCGGGCACCGTCGGTCGACAGTGCTTGCAGCGATTTTCATCGGCGCCGGTCTCTCCGCGATGCACTACATCGGGATGTCGGCGATGATCATGCCGGGCCGAATGCGCTATTCGCATGACCTGGTCGTCGCGTCCGTCGCGATCAGTATGGTGTTCAGTTTTGCCGCGCTTTCCGTGCGCAAGCGCCGGCTCGCTTCGAACAGCCTGATTCTGCCATGGCCGGCGACCGCCCTGTTCACGCTCGCCATTTGCGGCACCCATTTCACAGGAATGGGCGCGGCAACCATGGTGTCGGGCGAGCCGGCCAGCGGTGCTGCAATGACCGGCGCAGGACTGATCGTCGCGGTCAGCCTGATGGCGCTTGCCGTCCTTACCGTCGGGCTCATGGCCGTGATGGCCGAGCGGAAGATACAACGCAAAGCAACCGAGCAGGAACGAAAGCTCGACACCTTCGCGGACGCAGCAATCGAAGGACTGATCCTGACCGACGGCATCAGCCTGAAAAAGGCGAACCGGAGCTTTCTCGATACTGCAGGCTATTGCGATATCGCCCATTGCCCGACGACCATCAGTGATCTGCTTCCGGCGCTCAGCGACGAACGGCTGCCGGGGATGTCCGATCGCGGCCCCACCGAATGCGAGCTGATAACGTCTACGGGCGATAGCTGTCCCGTCGAAGTGCTGGTGCGGCCGTTCGAGGACGAGAACGAAACGCTCAGCATTGTTGCCGTGCGCGATATTCGCGAGCGGAAGGAAGCCGCTGCACAAATCGCGCACCTCGCGTTCCATGACGTGCTGACCGGATTGCCGAACCGGGCCGTCTTCTCCGAACATCTGTCGGAGGCGCTGCAGCATGCCAGCCGGCGTCGCGTCGCATTGCTGTGTCTCGATCTCGACGGCTTCAAAGGCGTCAATGACCTTTATGGCCATCCAGTCGGCGACGAATTGCTTGTCGAAACGAGCCGTCGGCTCCGCAATCTGATCGGTGAGGGATGCCTCGTCGCACGCCTTGGCGGCGACGAGTTCGCAATCGTCCAGGTTGGAGCGCATCAACCCGAACACGCCGAGCGCACCGCTGAGACGATCATCGCCGCGCTGAACGAGCCTTTCGAGCTGCAGCACCAGCTGGTCCGCATCGGTTGCAGCGTCGGGATCGCGGTCTATCCTGCCGACGCACAGACTGCCTCCGACCTTATCAAGAATGCGGACCTCGCGCTGTATCGCGCCAAGAGCGAAGGCGGTCGCCGCGTGCGCTTTTACGAGCGGGCGATGGATGAGGCGATGCGTGAGCGGCGCGCGATCGAAGCCGAACTCAAGCTCGCTCTCGGCCGGGACGAATTTTCGATTCACTACCAGCCGCTAGCGAACCTGGCGACGGGACAGATCACCGGCTTCGAAGCATTGCTCCGCTGGAATCACGGCACCAAAGGCGCGATCAGTCCCGACGTTTTCATCCCGCTCGCCGAAGCATGCAATTACATCGAGACGCTCGGCGAATGGGTGCTCCGGCGCGCGTGCGCCGAGGCGGCGACCTGGAAACCGCCGCTGCGCCTGTCCGTGAACCTGTCGCCGCTCCAGTTCGTTCCCGGCAATCTGGTCGAGCTTGTTGGGCGCGTCATTGACGAAACCGGCATGGATCCGGGCCGGCTCGATCTGGAGGTCACCGAGGGACTGCTGATCAAGGATCCGGACAAGGCGGTTACGACGCTGTGCGAGCTGAAAAAGCTCGGCATCCAGATCGCGATGGACGATTTCGGCACCGGATACTCATCCCTGAGCTATTTCCGCCTGTTTCCGTTCGACAAGGTGAAGATCGACCAGAGCTTCGTCCACGAGATGCTCACCAACCCGCAGGCGCGGGCGATCATTCGCTCGGTCATCGGCCTCGGCAAGGGACTGGAGATGTCGGTCGTGGCCGAGGGCGTGGAAACCGAGGAGCAGCTCGAGGCACTGAGAGCCGACGGCTGCAATCAGGTCCAGGGTTATCTGATCAGCCGGCCCGGGCCGATCGCACATTTCGAGAAGGTCGTGATTCAAAGCAACAAGCCGGAGCCTGCCAGGCGAACTCCGCCTGCTTCGGTCAAAAAGGCTGCGCGTCGTTAGGTGCAGGCTGTCGAGCGTGCTATGAGGCGCCATCGCGCGAATCTCTTTTTGTAGGCTCTTGCGCGGCTGAGAGACCGATTGCGCTCCCGCTTACTTACGGGAGCGAACATGGATCTCATATATCTCCGCAAACGCCGTGATGCGTCGATCGTGATGGCGCGCAATGCCGCCACAGAAGCCGCTCGCCGGATTCACCTCACGCTGGCACGGGCCTATTCCGCCCGGCTCACCACGCCTTCGAGCTGCCTCACATTGTCCAGAGCGGCATCATGACGCCGCTGACGCGCGGCGAAGCCGCTGATGAGCTTCGCGAGCAGGCCGCATCGTGCCGGCGCCTTGCGCGCAGGGCGCATACGGGAACGGCCTCCGCTGCGCTGGCGACAGTCGCAGAGCGGTTCGACGACGATGCGCGGCGGCTCGACCCATCCAGCCTCAGGCTCTGGGCGGCGGGAGAAGGGCGATGAGCGACCGCGACAAGGCCGACCGGGCGGAGCTTGAGCGCTACGGGATCGAGCGCGTTCCTGCCGACATCTATTTATGGGGTGGCTATCGTTACTCGACGGTGCGCGACGCCATTGCGGCCGCCAAGCGGAACGCGAAGCCATGAGCCGCACCCTCTATCTGCGGCTCGAAGAGGGCAAGGTCATCGCGTGCTGCCTGAAGGAAAATGTCGGAATCTCGGCGATCGAGCGGCTTCCCGGAGGCGGGGTCCGGCTCGTCTGCATGAGCAGCGATGGAGCACAGCGGATCGGGGCTACGCTCAAGGCCCATTTGCTCGACGAAAACGACGCAGTGCGCGAACGGCATCGGCCCAGCACACCGCTGTGGTGAACGCATTGCGCGACAGCATTGAGGATATCTGACAATGGCCAAGGGACAGATCCGATCGAACAAGGAAGCGCGCAAACCAAAGTCGAAGGGAGCGAAGAAAACCAATGCGTCAAATCCCTCACGCAAGGGAGTCGTGGGGAGAGCAGCGGATGCGAATTGACGGGTCTATCCAGGCGAATCTCCTCGCCGCCGTCGCGAGCGCCCGACGTTGGCGTGGCCGCCCGGTTCATAGCGACACGGCGGACCACTGGCGGCGGCTCATCGACTATGGGCGGCGGGTCGAGCGTCAGCCATCCGGCGAGGCCATCGGCGAGCTGCTCGCACAGCTGGAGGCCGAGATGGCGCATGTCACGATCGTGGGCAGCACGGCTTGATATTTCGGCGCGGCAGGCCCCGCCGTTGAACCGGTCCGCGCGGATCTTTCAGGTGCTGATCGTTTCCTTGCTTTGCCTCGGGTCGGACGTGGGCGCCGCTCAACCGGTTGCCGACCCGTTTCGCTTCTTCGAAGGTGTGACCGAGAGCGTCGGAACGCTTAAGGTCATCATGCGAAAGCCAATGCACACCCGGTCGATCGGACGCGGAGAAATCCGGCCGGATGGTGCGCTCAGTCTTCTGCAGCGCGTCGAGGACGAGGGTCGCTCGCCATACCTTCGCCGCTGGCTCATAAAACAGGTCGGCCCGCGCCACTTCATCGGCACCATGTCGGAAGCAACCGGCGCGGTGACCGTCGACGAGATCGGCGACCGGTTCCGCTTTCGGTTTCGCATGGGCGGCAGCCTGTCGGTGGAGCAGTGGCTGACGCCTCTGCCCGGCGGCCGATTGGCGATGAGCGACATGACCGCACGCAAATATGGGATCCCCGTCGCGAGCGCGCAGGGCTTCGTCAGAAAAATCTCCTGACTGGCCGAGGCATTCTATGAGCCCGATGACCGAGGGCGCGCGTTAGTGACGGAGGGAGAAATGAGAAAATGCGAAAGCCGCGAAAAAATGAAGGGGCCGATGAGCGGAGCGAACGACTGATCGTCGAAGCTGAAAACAAGCGCCAGGCGAGGGAAGCCGAGGATGCGGCGATGGAGCGAATGGTCAGGCGAAGCGTCGAGCAATACGGGGCCTAAGAACAGTGCGCGGATGCGCAGCAAGAGCCGATGGACGTGCGCCGACCGCGCAGAATTGACTGGCGTCAAATAGCGCTCAGGCAGATCAGAGAGTAACGGGCGGATGATGGGGAAGGACCTGATCGCGCACATGCGCGAGCGTGTCGACAAATGCCGGCGCCTCGCCGAGATGATAACCGACGAACGCGCCGCCAACATTCTCCGCCAGATGGCGGAAGACGGCGAAGCCGACATCAGGCGAATACAGGCGGACCGGCCCGGCGAAGGCCCCGAAGCGGCCTAGCCTCGGCTCAGTCCCAGCCGCGCTCAAGGAATTGCGTGGCACAGCCGGCGAGGAACGCCGTTCCGCGCGGCAGGACGCTCTCATCGACGACCATCCGGGTCGAATGGATGCCGCAGCAATGGGCGAGGTCCGCGCCCTCCCCCGCAACGCCAAGGAACGCCATCATGCCGGGCACCTTTTCGAGCACGTAGGAGAAGTCCTCCGCGCCCATGACCGGCGTCGGCATGTGCATGAATTCGCCGCTCGCAAGCGACTTCGCCACCGATTCGGCGAGGGCGATCGCCCGGCCATCATTGACGGTCGGCGGGAAGCCTTCGGTGACGGTGACCTCCGCGCTGCAATCATGCGCCGCGGCGATATTCTCGGCGACCCGGCGGATGTCGGCCCAAACCGCCTGCCGTTTCTCCGGCGATAGCGTGCGGATCGTGCCCTTAAGCAGGGCGCGGTCGGGAATGACGTTGAAGGCAGTCCCCGCATCGAGCTGCGTCACCGTGACCACGACGGCCTCGGTCGCTTCGAAGCGGCGCGTGACCATTGCCTGCAGCGCCATGACGATTTCGCATGCAACGGGCACCGGATCGCGCGTTTGGTGCGGCATTGACGCATGCCCGCCGCGGCCAACCACGGCGATCTCCAGGGTGTCCGCAGAGGCGAGCAACGTACCGGCACGGCTGCCGATGACGCTGTGCGGTGCATTGGGCATGATGTGGAGCGCGAACGCCGCATCGGGCAGCGGATCGAGCAGGCCGTCATCGAGCATGAAGCGGGCGCCGTGATAGCCCTCCTCCCCGGGCTGGAACATGAAGCGCACCTCACCGGGCAGGCTTTCGGCCCGGGCGGCGAGGATCCGCGCGGCGCCGGCGAGCATCGCCGTGTGCGTATCGTGGCCGCAGGCGTGCATCCGGCCCGGCACCGTCGAGGCAAACTCAAGGCCGGTCTCTTCCGGCATCGGAAGCGCGTCCATGTCGCCGCGAAGGAGAACGCTTCTGCCGCTCTTGCCTGGATTGAGGACCGCGACCGCGCCAGTGCAGGACGGACCTTCGCGCCATTCGAGGTGAACGTCTGAAAGCTCGGCCTTCACTTTGGCAAGCGTCTTTGGAGTATCGAGACCGAGCTCGGGGTCGGCGTGGATCGCGCGGCGAAGCGCGGTGATGCGATCGGCAATGCCGCGCGCATCCTGAAGCAGGTCTTCCGTCAGCATGGCGCGACGATACCTTCCTGGTGCGCTGCTAGCCAGCGTCCTTGATTGCCATCAGTCGAGATCGACCTCCGCGATCCGCGGCACTGCGAATGCCCACCAGAATCCACCGAACAGCGATACTGCGGCCGCAATCCCGAATGCGCTGCCATAGCCCGCACGATCGATGATGACCCCGGAAAGCGCCGGGCCGAAGATGCCGGAAAGATTGCCGACAGCATTCTGGATACCGATCCAGGTCCCCGACGCCCTTCGACCGGCAAAAATCTGTCCTACGGCATAGAGATTTGGCGATACCGCGCCGCCGCATGCCCCTAGCAGGCAGAGCAACGCGATCACGACCGGAAGGCTCTGAACGAACGGAATGACGATAATGCCGATGCCATAGATCAGGTGGCCCGCGATGAGCATGGCTCGGCGAACGCCCGCTTCAGACCGGCCGCCGCGGGTCCATCGGTCCGACATATTGCCGAGGACCAACGCCGACGCGGCCTGCACACAATAGCCGACGGTCGCGAGCATCGTCATCTGGATGATGCTGAGACCACGTTGCTGGACGAGGTAGAGCGGGAGGAACGCCAGCAAAAAATAAAAGCCGTAGTTTGACGTCGCATGGCCGACCCCCGTCGCCCATAACGACCATCGCCGGAGAAGCTTACCGACGGGGAACGGTGGTTCCGATGCATTCGGTGTCGCAGGAAGGGAACCAGTGACCCGCGCCCATGGAACGAGCCATATGGCGCTGACCATCCCAAAGACCACGAACATCGTTCGCCACCCGAACGCGGCGGCCATCGCGCCGCCGGCCAAGGTTCCGATAGCGGGCCCGAGGGCGACGCCCATCATGACGACCGCATTGGCGAGTCCGCGCCGCTCTGCCGGCACATGCCTGCAAATGATCTTCGAGCTGCCGGGAAAGACAATGCTTTCGCCCACGCCCAGCACGAGGCGCAGAAGGAACAGCGAGAGGAAGCCGGCAACGAAACCCATCATCACGGTGCTGATCGACCAGAGCACCGTCCCGATCGCGAGGAGCTTGTAGACCGACCACCGATCGCACAGCCAGCCCAGCCACAGCTGGATCGGCGCGTAAACCCAGAAGAAGGCGGAGATCGCGATTCCGATTTCAGTCGCCGTCAATCCCAGGTCCGACTTCATCAGCGGCGCGGCAACGCCGACCGCCCCGCGGTCGATGTAGTTGAGAACGACTGCCGTCCCGAGCAACAGCACCAGCGCGGGAATTGTCTGCACCCCGCGTCTTTGAGCGAGCGTCGCCATCGACATGCCCCCCTTGTCGCCGCTCCTCATAGCAGCCGTGCTGGTAGCTGTCGTGCAAAAGGCGTGGGGCTAATAGCCGCCCTTCATTGCCTGCAGGAAGCGGCCGACGACGCCCCTGGCCTGGGGAGCCCGGACCTTGGTGCCGATATCGCGGATGTCGCCGCGGCCCGTCGCCGCCAGCAGTGCCAGCCCGACGAGGGTCGAGAAGGCGGGACCGCTGTGCGCGTCGGGGAGGCCGGTGATCTGCTTGGGCCGCCCCACGCGAACGGCCCGGCCGAGCACGCCCTGCATGTAGTCGGCGACATTCTTGAGCTCGGCGCCGCCGCCGGTGAGCACGACCTGGCGGCCGACCGGGCCGGTGAAGCCGAGGCCCTTAAGCGACGTCTCGACCTCGTTCGTGAGTTCCTCGATGCGCTGACGAATCACCATCATCAGTTGCGCGCGGGTGATCTTCATCGGCTCGGCACCTCCTTCGGCGCCTATCTGCGTCGCTTCGATCAGCTCGTGATTGTCGCGGGGGCTCGTCATCGCCGATCCGTAAAAGCATTTGAGCCGCTCGGCGTCGCGGCGCTGGACGGCGAATGCGCAAGCGATGTCGTTGGTGATGTCGCGGGCGCCAAGCTGGATCGAGCGAAGGCCGACGAGCATCCCGCCATAGTGGACCGAGACATTGGTCACTTCCGCACCCATCTCGACGAGCGCCACGCCAAGCTCCCGCTCTTCCTCGCTGAGGCAGGCGAGAGCGGCTGCGATGGGCGAGGCGACAATGGCTTTCACGCCGAGGTGCGCCTGCCGGATCACGGTGTCGATGTTCCTGAGCGGCGACGGGTCGGCAGCAATGACGTGGATGTCGACGCCGAGTCGGTTCGCGTGAAGCCCGATCGGCTGCTGCACGCCCTGCGCGCGGTCGATCGTGTAAAGCGCCGGGTGCGCATGCAGGACGACCTGGCCGTTGCGGTCGATCGCGTTCTTGCCCGCATCGAGCAGTTCGTCGACGTCGGCCTGCTCGACCGCGTGGCCGCCGAGATCGACCTCGACATTGGCGACGTCGCTGACGAGGCCCGGCGCGCCGTAGCTTGCCCACACGTCCTCGACGGTGACGCCAGACATCCGCTCCGCCAGCTCCACCGCTTCCCGCACGGCGAACTCGCTCGCGGCCATGTCGGTGATGTAGCCGCGCTTGACCCCGCGGCTCTCGCGCTGACCGGTGCCGAGCACGGTCGGGCGGCCCTCCTCGTCGATCCGCGCGATCATCGCGCTCACTTTCGACGAGCCGATATCGAGCGCGGCGACGAGGTCCTGTTCGGCAGTCTGGGCCACCCGATCAGCCCTCCTGCGGCGGCGCGGGCTTGGCCGGCTCGATCGGATGCGGCAGCCGAACGATCATCTTGCCCGGAACGCGCAGGTCGAAACGCACCAGGCCGCGGCCAAGAAGACCGCTCTGCTTGTCGGCTCTCGCGAACTTGTCCAGTGCCGTTCGCGCTGCATCATAACCTTCGGGCAAAGCGACGGTCTCGCCGGACTGGAAATTGAGATCCCAGCGCCGTCCGCCCACCCAGGTCGCGGATGCAAGCTGCGGTTTGAGGTTCGGGACATCGGCCATCAGGCCCGACAGCTCCTGCTCCTGCGCATTCGCACCTGGACCGATGAGCAGCGGCAGGTCTGGCATCTTGTCGACCGGAACGCGGTCGAGCACGACGCCTTCGGAATCGATGAGCGCGAGCTGGCCCTGGTTCTGCCACAGCGCCGCGGGCTTGCGCTCGACGATGTCGATGACGAGCGTATCGGGAAGGCGCCGCATGATCCGCGCATCCTTGACCCAGCCGAACTGCAGCAGCCGCTCGCGAATGGCGTCGGCATCGACCAGCGCCTGCGGGGCCTTGTCCGTCCCCGCTTCATCCGCGGCGCGATGAAGTTCGTCGGTGACGACTTCGTCGACTGCGCTGCGGTTCATGTGGTTGATGCCGACGATCTGGTAGCCGCTGACGGTAAAACCGGCGTGGCCGACGGCTGCTCCAGCGGCGCGCTCGGCCTTTGCCGGGATGTCGAGCGCGATCAGCACCACCAGCGCGATCGCGAGCATGAAAGCGCCGAACACCAGGCCCGCGATCCTGTTCGCGCGCGCCTGATCGACCGGAAGCCGTTTCGAGATCTTCTTGGGCACGGTGACCTTGGCACTCTTGCGCGGCTTGGGACGGTTGCCGCCCCCGCGGCGAACATGAGCGGCGCTCATTGAAGCGCCTCGGCGATCAAGCGCTCGACGAGCTCGCCGTACGTTATGCCCTTCATTTTCGCCTGTTCGGGCACAAGGCTGAGCGGCGTCATCCCGGGCTGGGTGTTCACTTCGAGCAGATAGATGCCTGGTTCGCCCTGACTGTCGTCCCAGCGAAAATCGGACCGCGAAGCGCCCCTGCAGCCGAGCAGCCGATGCGCCTTCGCCGCCATGTCCATCATCGCACGGGCGATGCCGTCGGGCACCTCGGCCGGGCAGACGTGAACCGTGCGGCCGTCGGTATATTTGTGCTCGTAATCGTAGAAGCCGCTGTCGATCTTCAGCTCGGTCACGGCGAGCGCCTCGTCGCCCAGCACCGCTACGGTGAGCTCGCGGCCCTTGATGAACGGCTCGGCGAGCAACTCTTCGAACTCGTGCCATGGCCCCGGAACGTCGCGCCCGATCGGGTTGCCGTAATTGCCGCCCTCCGTGACGATCGCGACGCCGACCGAGGATCCTTCGTTGACCGGCTTCAGCACGTAGGGGCGCGGCAGCGGGTCCTCGCGGTAGATGCTCTCGCTTTCGACCATCTTGCCGGCAGGCATGCGGATGCCGCCCGGCACGAGCACCAACTTGGTCAACTCCTTGTCGATCGCGATGACCGAGGTCGCGAGACCGCTGTGCGTATAGCGGATGCCCATCAGGTCCATCATGCCCTGGACGGTTCCGTCCTCGCCCGGCGTGCCGTGGAGGGCGTTGAAGACAATGTCGGGCTTCAGCTCGGCGAGGCGCCGAGCCACGTCGCGGTCCATGTCGAGCTCGCTGACGCGCGACCAACCGCGTTCACGGAGCGCTCCGGCGATTCCGGCGCCGCTGGTGAGCGACACGTTCCGCTCCTTGGACCAGCCGCCCATCAGGACGACGACGTGGAGATCCTTGTTCAAGCCTCGGTCCCCACGCGCTGGATTTCCCACTCGAGCTGGATGTGCGTTTTCTCCTCGACCCGGCGGCGGACTTCCTCGCCCAGC
>DATCJM010000194.1:0-8264 GCA_036562805.1 Sphingomicrobium sp. | reverse complement strand
GAGCAGCAGCGGCATGCCCATGTCGACGAACGGCCCGGCCGGTGACTTCGACGTTGCTACCGCGAGCGCGTGGCCGCGCTGGTGGTGGTGGCAGACGTCGGGCGTCGCCGAATAATACATGAAGTAGGTTTCGCCGTCGGTGATCACGCTCGGCGCCCAGAAATCCTGCGTCGTCTGCGCCCAGTCCGGCTTTTGCGGCAGCGCATCGCCGAGCAATTCCCAGTCGACGAGGTCGCGTGACCGGGCGACCTGGATGTTGATCCACTCGCCGTCGCGCAGAGTCTGCGTCCCGTAAGCGTAATAAAAGCCGTCCGCGTCGCGCAGGATCGCCGGATCCGGGAAGTCGCAATCGAGGATCGGATTGACGTAGTCGCCCGGCGTCACTTCGGCTTTCGCACTGTCGGCATCGTCGGGCGCCGGTCCGGCAGTATCGAACGAATCACGCATCCAATGGCACTATCGGCCGCAGAGGCTGTGTGGAAGCGGGCTCTGCCGGTCAGCGGTCATTCAATCGTTTCGGGGGCGCGCGCGAGCCACTGCTCGAGCCACTTGATCGTATAGTCGCCGGCGAGGAATTCCTCGTCGCGCACCAGCTTCTGGTGGAGCGGAATGGTCGTCTTCATGCCCTCGACCACGAATTCCTCCAGCGCCCGGCGGAGACGACGGATGCAGCTCTGCCGGTTCGACCCGTAGACGATCAGCTTGCCGATCATGCTGTCATAATAAGGCGGCACCTTATAGCCGGTGTAGAGCCCGCTATCGACGCGCACGTGCATGCCGCCGGGCGCCACGTAGTTCTTCACCAGGCCGGGCGAAGGCGCGAACGTTTCGGGGTCTTCGGCATTGATGCGGCATTCGATGGCATGACCGTGGAGGTGGACCTGCTCCTGCGTGCAGCTGAGGCCCTCGCCGGAAGCGACGCGGATCTGCTCGCGCACCAGGTCGATGCCGCTGATCATCTCGGTGACCGGATGCTCGACCTGCAGCCGGGTGTTCATTTCGATGAAGTAGAATTCGCCGTCCTCGTAGAGGAACTCGATCGTGCCGGCGCCGCGATAGCCCATCTCGCCCATCGCCTTGCGGATGATTGCGCCCATGCGCTCGCGCTCTTCGGGCGTGATGGCGGGGGAGGGGGCTTCCTCCAGCACCTTCTGGTGGCGGCGCTGGAGCGAGCAATCGCGCTCGCCGATGGTGATCGCCTCGCCGTTGCCGTCGCCGAATACCTGGAACTCGATATGCCTCGGATTTCCGAGATATTTTTCCATGTAGACGGTGTCGTCCCCGAACGCAGACCGCGCTTCGGACGCCGCCTGGCTCATCAGGCTTTCGAGCTGGTCTTCCTCCGGCACCACCTTCATGCCGCGCCCGCCGCCGCCCGACGCGGCCTTGATCAGCACGGGGTAGCCGATCTCTTCCGCCAGCTCCTTCGCCTCGGCGACGCTGGTCAGCGGGCCGGGTGACCCGGGGACGAGGGGCAGGCCGAGCTTGGCCGCCGTGCGCTTCGCCTCGATCTTGTCGCCCATCGTCCGGATATGCTCGGGCTTCGGGCCGACCCAGATGATGTCGTGGCTTTCGACGATCTCGGCGAACTGCGCATTCTCGCTGAGGAAGCCGTAGCCGGGGTGGATCGCGTCGGCGTGGACCACTTCGGCCGCCGAAATGATGTTGGGGATGTTGAGGTAGGAATCGGTCGCCGCCGGCGGGCCGATGCACACCGTCTCATCGGCGAGGCGCACGTGCATTGCGTCGGCATCCGCGGTCGAGTGAACCGCGACGGTCCGGATTCCCATTTCGTGGCAGGCGCGGTGGATGCGGAGCGCGATCTCGCCGCGATTGGCGATCAGCAGCTTCTCGATCTTCGCCACCACGAGCGTCAGCCGATGATCACGAGCGGCTGGTCGAACTCGACCGGCTGCGCGTCGGCGACCATGATTTTCTTGATCGTCCCGGCTTCCGGCGCGGTGATCGGGTTCATCACCTTCATCGCCTCGACGATCAGCAAGGTGTCGCCGGCCTTCACCGCCGCTCCGACTTCAATGAAGGGCTTCGCACCGGGCTCGGGCGACATGAAGGCAGTGCCGACCATGGGCGACTTCACGGTGTGACCGGCGATCTCTTCCGGATGGGCTGCGCCGCCGCCGACGTCCTCCTTGCCGTGCATCGGCGGAGCCGTCAGGGCGGGCGCGGCGGCGGGCGCTGGCAGCGCCCCCGCAGCAGCGGTGATGACCGGCGCAGGCTCGCGGCTGACCTTGATGCGGCGCTCGCCGTCCTGGACCTCGATCTCGGTCAGCTCATTGTCGCTCAGCAGCTGCGCGAGCTCGCGCACGAGAGCGGGATCGATACGCATATCGCCGTCCTTCGCCGCCTTGGGCGCCTGGGCCATAACATCCGTCCCCTATTGAATCTGGCTCTTGGCCTGCGTTGCGGCTGCTCCCTTGCAGAGGTGCGCCGCCGCGTCCAGTGCGAGCACATAGCCCAAGGCGCCAAAACCGACGATCGACCCGCGCGCGACTTGCCCGACCAGACTCGTGCGGCGGAAGCCCTCGCGGGCGTAGATGTTCGACAAATGCACTTCGATGACCGCGATTGGCAGCGCCGCCGCCGCGTCGCGGATCGCCACCGACGTGTGGGCATAGCCGCCGGCGTTGATGATCACCGCTGATGCCTTGGCCATCGCCTCGTGCAGCCAGTCGACGAGCATGCCCTCGTGGTTCGACTGGCGGATGTCGAGCTTGAGCTTGAGCGCCTTCGCGCGCTGCTCGAGCGTCGCATTGATGTCGGACAGGGTCTGCGTCCCGTAGATGCGGGGCTCGCGCGTCCCGAGCAGGTTGAGGTTCGGTCCGTTGAGGACGAAGATGGTGTCGGTCATTTGCGTGGCCGCGTGGACCTTCCTATCTGCTTTTTGTCAATGAGTCTGGACGGAAGCCTCTCCATTCGAGTCAACGGCGAGCACCGGCGCGTGCCCGGCGGGACAAGCGTGGCCGAGATGGTCAACCTGCTCGGCCTCGACCCGCTGCGGGTCGCCGTCGAGCGCAATCTCGAAGTGATCGCGCGAGGCACGCTCGAAAAGGTCTGCGTCGAGGACGGCGACGATTATGAAATCGTCCATTTCGTCGGAGGGGGTTGAGTGAACGCGCCCAAGTCCATCAAGGCCGATAGCTGGACCGTCGCGGGCCGGACCTTCACGTCGCGGCTGATTGTCGGGACCGGCAAGTACAAGAGCTTCGAGGAGAATGCGGCGGCGGTCGAGACGTCGGGCGCGGAGATCGTCACGGTCGCCGTGCGGCGGGTGAACATCTCGGACCCGAACCAGCCGAGGCTCACCGATTTCATCGACCCGACGAAGGTCACTTACCTCCCCAACACCGCCGGTTGCTTCACCGCCGAGGACGCGATCCGCACGCTGCGCCTGGCGCGCGAAGCGGGCGGCTGGAACCTCGTGAAGCTCGAAGTGCTGGGCGAGGCGAAGACGCTCTATCCGGACATGCGCGAGACGCTCCGCGCGACCGAGGTGCTGGTCAAAGAGGGCTTCGAGCCGATGGTCTATTGCGTTGACGATCCCATTGCCGCGAAGCAGCTCGAGGAGGCGGGTGCGGTGGCGATCATGCCGCTCGGCGCTCCCATCGGATCCGGCCTCGGCATCCAGAACCGCGTCACGATCCGCCTGATCGTCGAAGGCGCGAGCGTGCCAGTCCTGGTCGACGCTGGCGTCGGCACTGCGAGCGACGCCGCGGTCGCGATGGAGCTAGGCTGCGACGGCGTGCTCATGAACACCGCGATCGCCGAAGCGAAAGAGCCGGTGCTGATGGCCCGCGCGATGAAGGCGGCGGTGGAGGCCGGGCGGCTGTCCTACCTCGCCGGGCGCATGCAGAAGCGGCGCTACGCCGATCCGTCGAGTCCCTTGGCCGGGTTGATCTAGCAACGCCAGTCGAGGCCCGTGCGTTTTGCAATCGTGGGCGGACTGACAACCGACTTCATGGCCGAGCGCGAGGCGATGGTCGAGCGGCAGCTGAGGCGCCGCGGGATTACCGAGCAGGCGATCCTCGAAGCGTTCCTTGCGGTGCCGCGCGAGGCGTTCGTCGATGCCGCGCACGCGCATCTCGCTTACGGCGATCACCCGCTGCCGATCGAGGCGGGCCAGACGATCTCGCAGCCGTTCATCGTCGCGCTGATGATCCAGGCCGCCGGAATCAAGCCGGGCGACAAGGTGCTCGAGGTCGGCTCGGGCTCGGGCTACGCCGCCGCGGTGATCAGCCGGATCGCGGCGGAGGTGATCGGGATCGAGCGGCAGCACGATCTGGTGGAGGTCGCCCGCGACCGGCTGGCGCGGCTTGGCTATGACAATGTCACGATCGTCGAAGGCGATGGGACGAAAGGGTGGCCGGAAGAATCGCCTTACGATGCGATCCTCGCCGCCGCGAGCGGCAGCCACGTGCCCAAACCATTGATCGAGCAACTGAATCCTGGCGGTGCGATCGTCATGCCGGTCGGCGGCCCGGGCTGGGTCCAGAAGCTCGTCAAGGCGACAAAGCGGGAGGACGGGACGCCGCAGCAGTCGGACCTCGGCGACGTCCGGTTCGTTCCCCTCATCGGCGAAGAGGGTTGGAAAGATGCTTGATGCCGAACTCGATTCCTTGCCGCGGCTTATTGCCGATGCCGCGGAGCCGCTGCCGGACATCGACGACCCGGCATTCGCGGCGATGTTCGACCGCTTCGGCGATGCGCGCGTCGTCTGCCTCGGCGAGGCGAGCCACGGGACGAGCGAATTCTACCGCGCCCGCGCGGCGATCTCCAGGCGGCTGATCGAGCGGCACGGCTTCAACATTGTCGCGGTCGAGGCCGACTGGCCGGACGCGGCGACCATCGACCGCTATGTCCGGCACCGGCCCGCGCGCGACCTCGAATTCACCGCGTTCGAGCGCTTCCCGATGTGGATGTGGCGCAATCACGAAGTCGACGCCTTCGTGCGCTGGATGCGGCAGCACAATGAGGGCCGCGCCCATGAGCGAATGTGCGGCTTTTACGGCCTTGACCTCTACAACCTGACCGCGTCGATGCGCGCGGTGATCGGTTTCCTCGACGACCAGGATCCCGAGCTCGCCCGTCTCGCGCACCGCCGCTATGGCTGCCTCGATCCGTGGGCGGAGGATCCCGCGCTATACGGCCGTCATTCGCTGGTCGAGGGCTATGCCCGCTGCGAGGTCGGCGTCATCCAGATGCTGAAGGACCTGCTCCAGAAGCAGCTCGATTGCTTCGGGCCGGAATGCGACGAATGGCTGGATGCCGCGGCGAACGCGCGCCTGGTGAAGGATGCCGAGGCCTATTACCGCGTCATGTATCACGGCTCCGCGGAGAGCTGGAATCTCCGCGACAGCCACATGTTCGATACGCTGAACATGATCCTCGATGCCAAGGGGCCGCAGTCGAAGGCGATCGTCTGGGCGCACAACAGCCATATCGGCAATGCCGCCTTCACCGACATGGGCATGAACCGCGGCGAGCTGAACATCGGCCAGCTGGTGAAGGAGAAATGGGCTTCGCAGGCGCGGCTGATCGGCTTCGGCACCCACAGCGGCACGGTCGCCGCCGCCGATGACTGGGATTCGCCGATGCGGATCAAGCAAGTCCGGCCGTCCTTGCCCGACAGCCATGAGCGGATGAGCCATGAATCGGGCGTAGGCCGCTTCCTGCTCGACTTGCGCGAAGGCGAAGCCGCGCCCGGATTGCGCGCGGCCCTGATGGAGCCCCGCCTCGAGCGCTTCATCGGCGTCATTTACCGCCCCGAAACCGAGCGCTGGAGCCATTACAGCGAAGCGATCCTGCCGCGGCAGTTCGACGGCTGGGTATGGTTCGACGAGACCAAGGCCGTCACGCCGCTGCCGGGCGAGCTCAGGCCCGGCGAGCACCGCGAGGTCGAGGAGACCTATCCGTTCGGCCTGTAGCGGCGATGCCGTCCGGAACGGACGGAATCATCACTTCCCATTCATCGCTTCGGCCTAGCCCCGCTAACGGGCGATCTTCTTCGTCTTTCAGTGGGGCGGGAGGTCATGTCAGTGACTCGTCGGCGTATCGTATCCAGCCTGCTCGGCGACGAGCCCGTCAGCAGCCTTGGCATCCAGGAGCATCAGATCGCATCGGCGGCCGATCCGGCCGAGCCGATCTCGTCTGTGTCGCGGCGTTTCGTGGGCGACCCTTTTCTCCGCTGGAGGGACAATCCCGAGCTGGCCCGCATGGTCAACGAGCGCCTCGCCCGGAACAATTGACCCAAAGCGGTGCAGATCGGGACCCGGATCTGTCTCAAAGCATTAATCTAGGTTGCAGAGTAGGGCGGAGAAACAGGTGCCGCATCGACGGCCACGGAAGAAGGGAAGCTTCGGCAGCCATTTCGACGAACTCGTCGAGCTGTTCCCCGCGCACGAGGCGCACGATCAGCGCCCGTCAGAGCGATCGGCAGAACTGCAGGAGAAAATCGACATCCACGCGCGGCTGTTCGAGCGCGCCTGGGCGATGGACGACCGCTAGCGCTTCGTCCGCTCGCGCAGCTTGCTGATCGTGGTCGCGTTGCTGATCTGCTCGACGTCGGTCTTGCAGTGGATCAGGCGGATGCCCTTCTGATTCATCGCGTCGTCGAACGCCGGAGCGAAGTCGCCGGTCGCTTCGACCGTCGCTGCCCAGCCGCCATAAGCGCGGGCGAGCGCCGCGAAGTCGGGATTCCGAAGCTCTGTCGCGCTGATCCGCTTCGGGTACTCGCGCTCCTGGTGCATCCGGATCGTGCCGTAGGAGCCGTTGTCGACCAGGATGATCAGCAGGTCGGCGCCATATTGCGCCGCGGTCGCGAGCTCCTGCCCATTCATCAGGAAGTCGCCGTCGCCCGCGATGCAGACCACGGGGCGGTCCTTGAACCGAAGCGCTGCGGCGACCGCGGCGGGAAGGCCGTAACCCATCGTGCCGCTGGTCGGCGCAAGCTGCGTCGGCATGCTGCCGTAGCGCCAGTAGCGGTGCCACCAGCCGGAGAAATTGCCCGCTCCGTTGCAGATGATCGTATTGTCGGGAAGCGCCGCGCGCATGTGGGCGACGCAGGGGCCGAGGTCGAACTTTACGGCGTCACGGGGCTTGGGCTCCGACCATTCGAGCCATTCCCGGTGCGCATCCTCGCCGCAGGAGAAGCGGACAAGGTCGGGGTCGATCCACTCGTCGACCATCTCCGCGAACTCGCCCATGTCGGCGCAGATCGGGAGGTCGGCGTGATAGACGCGGCCGAGCTCGTTGGGATCGGGGTGGACGTGCACGAGCGTCTGATCCGGATGATCGGGCGTGACGAGCGTATAACCGTCGGTCGTCGCCTCGCCGAGGCGCGGCCCGACCGCGAGGATCAAGTCGGCGTCGCGGATGCGCTGCTGGAGCTTCGGGTTCGGCCCGTAGCCCAATTGCCCGGCATAGACTCCGCATTTGTTGTCGATCGCATCCTGACGGCGGAAGGCGGCGGCGACGGGAATCCCGTAGCGGAAGGCGAAATTGGCGAAATGGTGCGCGGCGCGCGGGCTCCAGTCGGCGCCGCCGACGATTGCGACCGGCGACGCGGCTTGCTTGAGCAGCCCGAACAACGCCTGCACCGCGCCCGGATCCGGGGCTTCGGCTAGCGGCGGCACGCATGGGCGGTCGGCGACCTCGACCTCGTCACGCAGCATGTCTTCGGGGAGGGCGAGCACCACGGGGCCGGGCCGGCCGGCGGTCGCGACGCGATAGGCCCGCGCGACGAACTCGGGGATTCGCCGCGCATCCTCGATCCGCGCGGCCCATTTGGCGATCGGGCCGAAGAAGGCGGGGAAGTCGACCTCCTGGAAACCTTCGCGCTCGCGGTCGCCGCGCGCGACGTCGCCGATGAACAGGATCATCGGCGTCGAATCCTGGAAAGCGACATGGACGCCCGCGCTGGCATTGGTCGCGCCGGGTCCGCGGGTGACGAACGCGATGCCGGGCCGTCCCGTCATCTTGCCGTCGGCATCGGCCATGTAAGCGACCCCGCCTTCCTGGCGGCAGACGATCGCCTCGATCTCCGGCGTGTCGTGCAGCGCATCGAGGACAGCGAGAAAACTTTCGCCGGGAACGGTGAAGAGCCGGTCGCAGCCCTGGATGCGAAGCTGGTCGACGAGGATTCGCCCGCCGGTTCTGGCGCCTGTGCGCTTGGTCATGGAAGCGCGTCTAGCGGCCTATCGCGGCGCCGTCATCCACCGCGGCGGACGCTAACCCATGTCAGGGAAAAG
>DATCJM010000188.1:0-2343 GCA_036562805.1 Sphingomicrobium sp. | reverse complement strand
CCTTGAGGCCGAGTCCATCTGGGGGATGAGCCAAGTCAGAGCCGCAGGTCCGCTGTTGGTCGCAGTAGTTCTATACCTCATAACGATGCCGCTGATTTTCGGAGCCATTGGGCTGGTTAGATCGTCAGCAACTAAGCGCTTCGTTGCCGGAGTGGCCATGCTGGCTTCCGTTTTGATTTACATGCTCGTCGCTTTGACCCGCTAGCGTCCGCTTTCCACCCAAAGCAGACATAAGGCGCACTGCCGTTTTGAGCTTCCGGTAGCGACTAGGCGCGTTAAGAGCGCTCGCATGGACAAAGCCGTCGACATCTCCGCTCCTCCGGTCGCGGAGCAGCGCCCGTACAGCTACGAACGCCACGGGGTCACGATCGAGGACCCGTGGCACTGGCTTCGCGATCCCAAATATCCCGAGGTCGATGACCCGGACGTGCTCGCCTATCTCAAGGCGGAGAATGCTTTTTTCGAGGGCTGGAAGGCGCGGCATTCGGGGCTGATCGACCAGCTGTTCGAAGAGATGAAGGGGCGGATCAAGGAGGACGACAGCTCGGTCCCGCTCCGCGACGGCGATTATCTCTACTGGTGGGCGTTCAAGCCGGGCGCGCAGTATCGGACCTGGTATCGCAAGCCGGTTCGCGGCGGTGACGATGCCATCATCTTCGACGAGCCGGTGGAGACCGAAGGCCGCGAATATTTCCGGCTCGGTGCGCTCGAGGTCAGCCCGGACGGGAAGCTGCTCGCGACGCTCGCCGATTATGACGGATCAGAGCGGTTCGAGCTTCGGATCCGCAACCTTGCGGCAGGCAAGGACATCGAGACGGTCACCACGGTCGGGATCGGTCACCCGGTGTGGACCAGTGACAGTGCCGGGATCGTCTTTACCGAGGTCAATGACAATTGGCGCAGCTATCGGGCGCAGTATCACCGGCTCGGCGCCGATCCGAAGGACGCTGTCACGCTTTACGAGGAGACCGAGGAGCTCGGCTTCTCAGTTGGGGTCGGCCGCTCGCACGACCGCACCCTTATCCTCATTTCGACCGGCGACAATGCGACCAACGAAGTGCGGTTCGTGTCGGCGGACGATCCGTCGCAGCCGTTGACGTTGATCTCGCCGCGCAAGCCCAACCGCGAATATCATATCGACGCGGCGCACGGGAAATTGTGGATTCACACCAACGACGATCATGTGAATTTCCGGCTGGCGGAGGCGGACGTCGGCAATCCGTCAGAATGGCGGACCGTGATCGAGGGATCGGACCGCGTCTATCTGACGGGCGTCACGTCATATCGCGACCATCTGGCGATCAGCAGCCGCGTCGACGGGCTCGACCAGCTCGCACTGCGCACCTACGCCGGGGAGGAGGCGCGCATTCCATTCGAGGAAGCGAGCTACAGCGCCTTCTTCCACGGCAATCCGGAATATGCGCCGGACAGCTACCGCCTCGGCTATTCGTCGATGGTCACGCCGATGACGACCTATGATTATCACCCCGACACCGGCGCGCTCGAGGTGCGCAAGGTGCAGGAGGTGCCGTCGGGCTATGACGCCTCGCAATATGCGACCGAGCGGCTGATGATGGATGCGCGCGACGGCGTGAAGGTGCCTGTGTCGGTCGTCTACAAGCGCGGGTTCGAGAAGGACGGCGAGGGCAAGCTGTTCCTTTACGCATACGGCGCCTACGGCCACGCGATCCCGCCGGTGTTCAACTCCAACCGGATCAGCCTGCTCGACCGCGGCTGGGCGTGCGCGATCGCGCACATCCGCGGCGGCGACGACCTCGGCTACAAATGGTTTCTCGACGGCAAGCTGACCAAGCGGATCAACACGTTCAACGATTTCGTCGACGTCGCGAAGGGGCTGGTCGCGGCGAAGTTCACTCGGCCCGGGCGGATCGCGATCAACGGCGGCTCGGCGGGCGGCGAGCTGATGGGCGCGGTCGTCAATTCGGACCCCGAGCTGTGGGGCGCGGCCGTCGCCGACGTGCCCTTCGTCGACGTGCTCAATACCATGCTCGACGATAGCCTGCCGCTGACGCCCGGCGAATGGCCCGAATGGGGCAATCCGATCACCGACAGGCAAGCGTTCGACACGATCCGAAGCTACTCGCCCTACGACCAGGTGAAAGCGCAGGATTATCCGCCGATGCTGATCACCGGCGGCCTCACCGACCCGCGCGTGACCTATTGGGAACCGACCAAGTGGGCGGCCAAGCTGCGCGCAACCAAGACGGACCACAACCTGCTGCTGCTGAAGATCAACATGGGCGCGGGCCATGGCGGGAAGTCGGGCCGGTGGGACAAGCTCCACGAAGTCGCAGAGACCTACGCCTTCATGCTGACCGAGGT
>DATCJM010000177.1:0-4403 GCA_036562805.1 Sphingomicrobium sp. | reverse complement strand
CGCGATCCAGGAAGCGCTGCCGATGAATCACTTCTTCGGCATCCACACCGAATATCCGACGATCGCCGGCGGGCAGGGCGCGGCCCCGTTCAAGACGCTCGCGGATTATGAGAATAATCTGAAGCGCAACCGCGACTTCGCTGCAAACATCGACGAAGCGATCCGCCAGTGGAAGAAGGGCGAGGCGGAAGGGATCGTGGACACCAAGCTGACGGTCCGCAACATGATCGAGCAGCTCGACAACCAGCTCAAGCTCAAGCCGGAGGAATCGCCTTATTGGGGGCCGATCCAGAACTTCCCGGCCTCCATCGATGCGGCTGATCGCACGCGGTTGACGGATGAATATCGTCAGTCGCTGACCGGGACTGTCTATCCCGCGCTCCAGCGGATGCGCGACTTCCTCGCCAGTGATTATCTTGCCCACGCACGCGAGGGCGCCGGGCTGATGTATATGAAGGGCGGCAACAAATATTATCGCTACCTCATCGAATCGACGACGACCGAGCCGCTCGACCCGGCGGCCGTGCACCAGCTCGGCCTCAACGAGGTCGCGCGCATCACCAGGGAATTCGAGGACGTCCAGCGGCAGGTCGGCTTCAAGGGCACCCTCCACCAGTTCTTCGACTACATGCGCACCAGCCCGAAATTCCAGCCCAAGAGCAAGGAGGAGCTGGAGCAGGGCTTCGCGACCGTGAAGCGCAAGGTCGAGGCGAAGGTCCCTTTATTCTTCTCGCAGACTCCCAAGGCCGGTCTCGTGATCCGGCCCTATCCCGCCTACCGCGAGAAGTTCGAAGCGGGCGGAAGCTACGAGAATGGAACGCCCGACGGTTCGCGTCCGGGCACCTTCTATTTCAACGCCTACAACCTTCCGTCGCGAAGCACGTGGGAAGAGACGACCCTGTTCATGCACGAGGGCGAGCCGGGCCACCATTTCCAGATCAGCCTGGCGCAGGAGAATCTGAACCTTCCCGCTTTCATGCGGTTCGGCGGCAATACCGCGTACGTCGAAGGCTGGGCGCTCTACGCGGAATCGCTCGGCTATCCGATGGGCATGTACACCGACCCCTATCAGCGCTTCGGAAACCTCAATGACGAGATGCTCCGTGCGATGCGGCTGGTCGTCGACACCGGCATCCATTCGAAGGGTTGGACCCGCGAACAGTCGATCAAGTACATGCTCGACAATTCAGGGGAATCGGTGATCGACGCGACCGCGGAGGTTGAACGCTACATCGCCATTCCAAGCCAGGCGCTCGCATACAAGATCGGCCAGCTGACGATCAGCCGCCTGCGCGACGAAGCCAAGGCGAAGCTCGGGAGCAAGTTCGACATCCGCGACTATCACGCGCAGGTGCTCGACACCGGCGCCCTCCCGCTGCCGATCCTCGAAAAGAAGATTGACGACTGGGTTGCCGCGAAGAAAGCCAGCTAACGTAGGCACGCTCAGGCCGCGGGCTTCTGCGCGTCCATTGTTTCGTACAATCGACAGATCATCTGGCGCTCGGTTGCGCTCAGATACGGGTTCCAGCAGTCGAGGATCAGCACGGCGCGGTCACGGTCGGTGGGGTTGTGGGCCTCGTGCTCGATCGTGTCATCGAAGACGAAGGCTTCCTTTTCGACCCATTGGCGCGTCTCTCCTCCGACACGGAACGTGCAGCCTTCCGGCACGATCAGCGGCAAATGGACGATCGAGCGCACGTTCGTGACGCCGGTGTGCGGCGGGATCGATTTGCCCGCCCTCAGGATCGAGAAGAACACCGCCGGCGCGCGTCCGGGAATCCGGCACAGCGGCAGGCTTTCGACCATTGCCGCCGTGACGGGGGCGCGGGCGCAGGCCTCGTCGACGCGCTTTCCGTCGCGCCACAGGTGCAGTGCACTCCAGTCCAGCGAATGGTTGAGCGGAGACCATTTGTTTTCGGGCACGCCGGAGGGCTGCTCCACATAGGGTTCCACGCCGGGATCGGGCGCCGCAAGAATGGCCTCGAGCTCGCGGCGTATGTCGTCGGTCGCGGCTTCCAGTTGATCGAGCCACGGGAAATGCTCGCGGTCGAAGAATTCGTCGGCCGGAAGGAACGGATAGTGCAGCCCGTGACATTGGTTGGTGTAGATGGAGCGGCGGCCGAGCATCGTGTCCGCGGCGGCACGGATGCGCCGCCGTTCGCGGCTCGATGCCGACGCCAATTCGCGCTCGATCGCCTGGTCGATCGCACCGGCGAGCGCGTGCCGATGCCGCTCGACAAAGTTGCGGGCATGCGCGACTAGCTCGGTGAGCCCCGGCTCGGACCGCTCGATCGATGCCGTCAAAGCGAGAACGGCCGTCCAGCGCTCGGTCGCCGGTCCCTCTTCGCCAAGCTCTTCGTGAAGCTGCGCAAGGCCGATGACCGCGGGCAGAAATCGCTGGTCGATCGAAAGCGCCTGCTCCAGCGCGCTGCGCGCACCTTCAACGTCATCGAGCTCGGCGCGTGCCCTGGCGAGATTCAGGCAAAGCTCGGCGGCTTCGGAATCGCCGCGGCACGCCTGCTCGAAATGGCCGGCGGCGGCGCGCGCATCGCCACTTGCGAGCGCGTCGAGGCCGAGCAGGTTGCGCGCGAGCGGCTGGACCGGATCGAGCACCAGGACCGCCTCCAAATGCCTGCGCGCATCGGTTGTTTGCCCCGACTTCCGGCAGCGCATGGCCGCGGCAAGATGATCTTCGATGGAATCGCCCGCCATCGTCAGGCCGTTCCCAGCGCCTCGCCGATCAGCTTGCGGCTATTGTCGATGCCATAGAGCGCGATGAAGCTGCCCATGCGCGGGCCTTGGCTCGAGCCGAGGAGCGTTTCGTAAAGGGCCTGGAACCAGGCGCGCAGGTTCTCGAACGGGTGGCGTTTGCCGACCTCGAACACTTGAGTCTGGATATCCTCGGCCGACGAATCCGGCGGCAGCTTCGCGAGTTCTGAATCGAGGTCGCGAAGTGCCGCCGATTCCATTTCAGTCGGCGTTCGTCGCTTCAGTTCCGGAACGACGAAGTCGCGTGCGTAATTGACGGCGAGACCGATCAGCTCGTCGAGTTCCGGATCGCTTCCCGGCGAGGTTCCGGGCGCATAGCGCTGCACGAAGCGCCACGCCGTCTCCTTGTCCGCGACGCCCGGGAGGCTGACGAGGTTCAGGAGAAGCCCATAGGTCAGCGGCAGCGTCTCCGTCGGCACCTTCCCGGCGTGAATGTGGTGTACGGGATTGCCGAGCCTCTGCTCCACCGGCTGGTCGGGGTAATTGCCGCGGAACTGCCAATATTCGTCGACCGCGCGCGGAATGACTCCGATGTGAAGGCTCTTCGCGCGCTTGGGCTCGCGATAGATGTAGAAGCTGAGGCTCGGCTCGCTTCCGTAGCGAAGCCATTCCTCGAGGCTGAGGCCGTTGCCCTTGGACTTCGAGATCTTCTCGCCTTTTTCGTCGAGGAACATCTCGTAATTGAAGCCCTCGGGAGGGCGACCGCCGAGGATTCGGCAGATCTTGCCTGACTGGATGACGCTGTCGATCAAATCCTTGCCGGCCATTTCGTAGTCGACGCCGAGCGCGACCCAGCGCGCTGCCCAGTCGACCTTCCACTGCAGCTTCGCGGCCCCGCCGAATGCCGACTGCTGGACCCGGCTCCCGTCCTCGTCGTCGAAGGCGATGAGGCCCGCTTCGCCGTCGATCACCTCCACCGGCACCTGAAGCACGCGGCCGCTGGTCGGCGAGATCGGCAGGATCGGCGAATAGGTCTTCCGGCGATCCTCCCGCAGCGTCGGCAGCATCACGCCCATGATCGCGTCGAATCCGCGCAGGACCTTGCGGACCACATCGTCAAACCGCCCGCTGGTGTAGCAATCGGTCGCCGACAGGAATTCGTAGTCGAATCCGTAGCGGTCGAGGAAGCGTCGGAGCATCGCATTGTTATGATGCGCGAAGCTCTCATGCTCGCCGAACGGGTCAGGGATCCGGGTCAGCGGCTTGCCCAGATTTTCCTCGAGCAACGCCTGGTTCGGAACGTTGTCGGGCACCTTCCGCAGCCCGTCCATGTCGTCGCTGAACGCGATCAGCCGGGTCGCATTGCCGGTCAGCTCCTCGTAGGCGTGGCGGACGAAGCTCGTGCGCGCGACCTCGTTGAACGTGCCGATATGGGGCAGGCCGGACGGCCCATAGCCGGTCTCGAAGATCACCGGTGCGGTGCCAGGCTTGCCGTCGGGCCAGCGCTTCAACAGCTTGCGCGCCTCCTCGTACGGCCAGGCCTTCGAGGTCATTGCGGCATTCCGAAGCGTTTCGGCGTCCAAATTCGTTGCTCTTCTGTTCTCGGCGCGTCAGGGTCCGCGGATGGCGGCTCCTTTGCCTCTTCCTTCGCTCCACGCAACCCACGCCGGCATCTGGCTGACGAGCGGTGACGG
>DATCJM010000122.1:0-2075 GCA_036562805.1 Sphingomicrobium sp. | reverse complement strand
CCATCGCCACGCCGGCGAGCGCGAGATAGATGATCATCTCGAGCCCGATCGCCAGCGACAGCGCGGTCGACAAGCCGAGGACGATCCCGCCCCGCACCCTGTCGCGGTCGGCGATGCTCGAGATGCTGAGCGCCAGCAGCGCCAGCTGCCAGCCGTGGTGGTCGATGCGTTCGGGCATGAACATGCCGTTGGTCGACCCGGCGAAGAAGATCGCGAGGAACGCCACCGGATAGGCGAGCGGGTGGATCAGCCGCCGGGCCGTCAGCGCGATCGAGAAGAGCAGCAGCAGGTACGGAAGCAGCGGTGCTATCGCGACGGCCCAGCGCTCCGCGTTCGCCCCCCCGAGGAACGGCCTCAGGCCAAGGATCAGCCCCGCGATCGGCAGGTCGACCAGCCGCGACCAGTGGATGTTCGCGCCGAACGGCGGGTTCATCCGGTAATTGCGAAGATCGTACCAGCCCTGCCCGTGGAGCAATCCGCGGACCTGCATGATCCGCATATTGTCGTCGGTGTCGCCGAGCCCGAACCAGCGGATATCGGCCCACTTCTGGTAGATGAACCAGGCGGAGATGAGCAGCCAGACGATGACGACGACCCATATCCACTCGCGCTCGATGAGCTCGCGCGCGCGCCGTTCCCACTCCTCCACCTTGCTTTGCAGCATTTTTCCGGCTGTAGCCGCTGAACCTCAAACGGCAAGCAGCCGGGAATGGCGACGGGATTAAACGTCAGTAACGAAACCTTCGGTCAGCTGGTCCGGTTCGCGCTGGTGGGGTTCTTCCTCGCCGGCGTCTATTCGGCCATCTATTGGTATCTCGCGACCCATGTGATGCCGCCGATGGCTGCGGTGGTGATCGCCTTCCTCGTCGCGGTCAGCATCGGATTCGTCCTCCATAGCCGCTGGAGCTTCCGCGGCCATGGCAAGCGCGAGGATCGGCGGATGAAGATCAAGTTCTTCATCGTGCAGACGTCGGGCTTCGTCCTCAACGAAGGCTTCACCTGGCTACTGATCAACAAGATGCACGGCCCAACCTGGTGGCCGCTGGTCCCGGCGATTTTCGTGACGCCGCTCGCGACCTATCTGTTCAACCGGCAGTGGGTGTTCGGCTGATGGAGCGCAGCGTCTATCGTGAGATGGCGGAACTTGATCAGCGTCACTGGTGGTACCGCGCACGGCGCGAAGTCCTCGCCGACCTCATTCGCCGCGACGCGATGCCGGCGGCCAACGCGCACATACTCGAGATCGGGTGCGGCACCGGCCACAACCTCGAGATGCTCGCTCAGTTCGGCAAGGTCGACGCGCTCGAGCTTGATGACGAGGCGCGGGCAGTCGCGGAGGAGCGGCTCGGCCGCAAGGTCATGAGCACGCCGCTTCCCGAGCTCGCCGGCGTCCGCGACCATCACTACGACCTCATCGGCGCGTTCGACGTGATCGAGCACATCGACGACGACGACGCTGCGGTCGCTGCAATTGCCGCCAAACTCAAGCCCGGCGGGAAGTTCGTGATGACGGTGCCGGCGCACGCGTGGATGTGGTCCGCCCACGACGTCGTGAACCACCACAAGCGGCGCTATTCGAAGGCAGGTCTCAGGGGACTGATCGAGCGGTCACCCCTGAAGCTCGACCGGCTCGGCTATTTCAACAGCCTGCTCTTCCCGCTCGCCGTCGCCGAGCGGCTGTCATCGAAGATGCGCGGCAAGGACAATGCGGACGTCAGGCTTCCGGCGGCGTCTGTGAACACGACGCTCGAACGCATCTTCGCTGCGGAACGTCACCTGGTCGGGCGCTTGCCCCTTCCGCCGGGCCTGTCGCTGTTCGCGGTCGCATCGGCGATATAGCCGAGCTTCGCCTCTGCGCGGCCGTCGCCGGCGACTTCCTGCACGATGTAGAGCGGCCGCCGCTTCGCTTCGTTGTAGAGCCGCCCGATATATTCGCCCATCAGCGCAAGCACGAACATCTGGACGGCGCCGACGACGAGGACGACCAGCATCAGCGACGTCCAGCCCTGGACATTGCGTCCGGCCGCCCAGGCGTAGGCAATGTAGAGGATCAGGAGCACCGATCCGACCGACAG
>DATCJM010000121.1:0-2309 GCA_036562805.1 Sphingomicrobium sp. | reverse complement strand
GGGCCGACGCCAAGACGAAGGTGGGCAAGCTCGTCGCCGGCGGAAAGATCAAGCAGACCGACGCCGATGCGCTGCTAGCCGATACCAAGGCATCGCTGCTGGCGATGAAGCCGGGCTATGAGCGCGTGATCGCCTGGGCGAACACAGAGCTTCCGACCGCACCGAGCGGACGTGTCGGCGCGATCTCGCTTCCGGGCGGCGCGGATTATTACGCCGCCGCGCTCAAGCTCAACACCACGCTCGACCTCACCGCGGCGCAGATCCACCAGATCGGCCTCGACGAGCTCAAGCGGATCGAGGGCGAGCAGGACGCGCTTGCACGCCAGGCAGGCTTTGCCGACCGCAACGCTTTCTATGCCGACCGCGCCAAGCGCTTCCCGCCGCAGCCGTGGACCGACGAGCTCCGCGCCGCGCATCTGAAACGCGCCAACGACATCGTCGCGCACAACCGCTCGCTGCTTCCCGCGCGCTTCTATAACCTGCCGCAGTACAGGGCCGAGGTGATCCGCGAGCCCTCATTCAGCGAGGTCGCCGGCGGCGCTGCCCACGCCGCTCCGCCAAGTCCCGACGGCGTTCGTCCCGGCCGCGTCTATCTCCACCTGTTGGGCAAGACGCAGGACCCGGCGGCGCTGACCGACCTCATGTGCCACGAGGGCATCCCCGGCCACGTCATGGCCGGCGACATCCAGGTGCGCCAGAAAGGCACACCCTTGTTCCGCAAGGCCACCAGCTATGTCGCCTTTAACGAGGGCTGGGCGCTTTATGCCGAGCAATTGTGCAAGGAGATGGGCGCCTACCCCGACATCGCCGACGATTTCATGCACCTCGACCAGGAGCATTTCCGCGCCGCGCGTCTGGTCGTCGACACCGGCATCCATGCCCTCGGTTGGACCGAGGACCAGGCCGTCGATTACATGGAAAAGGTCGGCCGGCTCTCGCCCGATCAGGCGCGTTCCGAGGTCCGGCGCTACATCACGCTTCCCGGGCAGGCGACCGGTTACAAGATCGGCATGCTCAAGATCATGGAGCTTCGCCACAAGGCCGAAGCGGCGCTCGGCGCGAAGTTCGACGTCAAGGCGTTCGACGATCTCATCATCAGCGACGGCTCCCAGCCGCTCCCGGTCCTGGAAACCCGCGTCGACCAGTGGATCGCGTCGCGGCGGTGAGGCCTGGCAGGGAATGACGGCGAATTGCCCGTTCACCCGTCCCTAACGTCGCATTGTTATTGGGGGCGATGAGCCTATTTTAGGCAAAAGCGCGTTCCTGCGCCGAAAGTGACGAGATGAACGACAAGGAAAAGAAGCCCGGCAACCCCTGGACCAAGAGCCTGCTCATCTGGGTCGGCGTGTTGTTCGCGCTCGTGCTCTTCGTGCAGATGATCGACGGCGGGTCGCGGACCGCGACCGGCCAGCAGATCCCTTATTCCGAGTTCGTCCGCCAGGTCGACGAGGGCAACGTTCGCTCGGTCACCATGGCGAGCGGCGGGACCGGCAACAGCGCGATCTCCGGCAAGCTCGACACCGGCGAGACCTTCAGCACCATTGCTCCGGGCGATGCGAACGTCTCCGACAAGCTGATTCAGAAGGGCGTCGGCGTCCAGGTCAAGGCGGAGGAGCAGTCGAGCATCTGGATGTACATGCTCTACAATTCGCTGCCCTTCCTGCTCATCCTCGGCATCAGCTTCTTTGTCATGCGCCAGATGCAGAAGAACGCCGGCTCGGGCGCGATGGGCTTCGGGAAGAGCCGTGCGCGCATGCTGACCGAGAAGCAGGGCCGCGTGACATTTGCTGACGTCGCCGGCATCGATGAGGCGCGCGAAGAGCTTCAGGAGATCGTCGAATATCTGAAGGACCCGGGCAAGTTCGCGCGCCTGGGCGGCAAGATCCCCAAGGGCGCGTTGCTGGTCGGCCCTCCGGGCACCGGCAAGACGCTTCTCGCCCGCGCCATCGCCGGTGAGGCGGGCGTTCCCTTCTTCACCATCTCCGGCTCCGACTTCGTCGAGATGTTCGTGGGCGTCGGCGCGAGCCGCGTCCGCGACATGTTCGACCAAGCAAAGAAGAGCGCGCCCTGCATTGTCTTCATCGACGAAATCGACGCCGTCGGCCGCCACCGCGGCGCCGGCCTCGGCAACGGCAATGACGAGCGCGAGCAGACCCTGAACCAGTTGCTCGTCGAGATGGACGGCTTCGAGGCGAACGAGGGCATCATCATCATCGCCGCGACCAACCGGCCCGACGTGCTCGACCCGGCGCTTCTCAGGCCCGGCCGTTTCGACCGCCAGGTCGTGGTTCCGCGCCCCGACATCGACG
>DATCJM010000115.1:0-2265 GCA_036562805.1 Sphingomicrobium sp. | reverse complement strand
GCGATCTAGAAGACGGACCGTTGAAGCAGCAAATCGGCGACCTCTTCGTCGCCCTGGGATTCGCCATGTGGATGACGGACGAGGAGAAACTCGCCGCGCTCGGCGCCGTCGCGGGCGCCGGTCCCGCCTATGCCGCCCGCTTCATCGCCGCGCTTGCCAAGGCGGGGATGAGGCGCGGCCTCAGCGAAGAGATCGCGTCGATCCTCGCACTTGAAACCACGCTTGGAACGGCATGGCTGGCCGCGACCAAAGCGGAGAGCATGGAATCGATCGCCGAACGCGTCGCGAGCCCGAAGGGAACGACGCAGGCGGGCCTCGACGTGCTCGACCGCGAGAACGTGCTCGACCAGCTTGTCGCTGTGACGATCGAAGCAGCGGTCCGGCGCGGTGCCGAGCTGGCCCGGGAGGCCAAGGAACAGCACAACTAGCGGTTCGCTTGCCCGATCCCCGCGCCTGTCCTAGGCGCGCCCCATGGCAGCAGCAAATCAAGGGCCGTTCGACGACCGTGACGGCTGGATCTGGTTCGATGGCGATCTGGTCCCGTGGCGCGATGCGCGCGTACATGTGCTGACCCACGCGCTTCACTATGCGTCGTCGGTGTTCGAGGGGCAGCGCGCCTACAATGGAGTCATCTTCAAGCTTAGCGAGCATAGCGCGCGGCTGCGCCGCAGCGCGGAGCTGCTCGGCTTCGAGCTGCCGTGGAGCGTCGAGGACATCGACGAGGCGGCAAAGGCGGTGCTGAAAGCGAACGACTTCACCGACGCCTACATGCGTCCGGTTGCCTGGCGCGGGTCGGAATCGATGGGCGTCGCACCGGGCAACACCAAGCCGCATCTCGCGATCGCAGCATGGAAATGGGGGAAGTATTTCGACCCGGAGATCGCGCGCGACGGAATCCGGCTCGAGATCGCGCCGTGGCGGCGGCCAGCACCTTATACCGCGCCATCGGAATCGAAGGCGGCGGGCTTGTACATGATCTGCACGCTCTCGAAGCAAAATGCCGAAGCGAACGGCTATCATGACGCGCTGATGCTCGACTGGCGCGGCCGGGTTGCCGAAGCGACCGGCGCGAACATCTTCTTCGTCAAGGATGGCGCGCTCCACACGCCGGTTCCGGACTGCTTCCTGGATGGGATCACGCGCCGCACGGTGATGGATCTCGCGCGCCGCCGCGGCGTCGAGGTCGTCGAGCGGGCGATCTGGCCAGAGGAGATGCAAGACTTCCAGCAGGCGTTCCTCACCGGGACCGCGGCCGAGGTCACCCCGATCCAGTCGATCGGCCCTTACAAGTTCGAGGTCGGCGATCTCACGCGGCAGCTCGACAAGGATTATGAGGACCTCGCCTACGGGCGGTTGCCCAACGCCTAGCTGAAGATCGACAGATCCAGCTTTTCGCTCGGGCCGAACCAGATCACGTGACGCGTGTGATCGGCGAGATCCTCGCCGGTTTCCGCATGCGCGAAAATCGTCAGGTCGCCGCGATTGAGCGCGAGGAACTGGGCCACCTCGCCGAACGCATCGCGCGGCACCGTCAGCTGCACGCTTCCGCGCGGGTGAGGGCCGACCGGGCGCAAATGAAAGTGGCCGACCGCGACCGGAAAACGTGCCTGAACCTGCCGCGTCAGCTCCTTCGCCAGCTCGACCTCGTCGGGATCGTAATAAACGTGCGCATGAAAATCGCGGATCGCGGCCTCGGCCATCGCTGCTCGCTCCTTCGCGACGAACTGGCTGGGGCGGCAGGATTCGAACCTGCGAATGCCGGTACCAAAAACCGGTGCCTTACCACTTGGCTACGCCCCAGCAGGCGTGCCCGCCGATGCGGGGAAGCGGCGCTTATACCGGCGGCTTCGCGAGTTGGAAGTGTCAGATCGGATACTGGCCTGGCTCGCCGGCGATGGTGATCCACCGAAGATCGGTGAATGCTTCGATCGCCGCTTTGCCACCGAACCGCCCATACCCGGACGCACCAACGCCGCCGAACGGCATTTGCGCTTCATCGTGAACGGTCGGCCCGTTCACGTGGCAGATTCCCGAACGGATGCGGCGCGCGACACGGATGCCGCGCGCGGCGTCACGGGTAAAGACGGCGGCGGACAATCCGTATTCGCTGTCGTTGGCGACGCGTACAGCCTCGTCCTCGTCGGCGACGCGGACGATCCCGACGACCGGGCCGAAGCTTTCGTCGCGATAGAGGTTCATGTCCGGCGCGATCCGGTCGAGGACGATCGCGCTGGTGCCGGCGAGCCATAATGCGCCCTTGTTGAC
>DATCJM010000090.1:0-3098 GCA_036562805.1 Sphingomicrobium sp. | reverse complement strand
CGGCTGGGCGTCTGAGAAAAGGATGTTCGCTGCCGGCATCTTCCCGGCGGTGAGCCGCACGGGCAACTGGGCCGACGTCGGTCACTATACGCAAATGATCTGGCCGGCGACGCAGCGGATCGGCTGCGCTCTCGCTTCGACACCGCGCTACGATTATCTCGTCTGCCGTTATTCGCCGGCCGGCAATATCGACGGAAAGCCGGTCCCCTAGGCCGACAGCCAGGCGGCGCAGCGCGTCTACGCCAGCACACGCCCCGCCGTTACCCGCCTGCGCCTGGAAACATGCGCGGGCGACAGTCGTTTAGCGACCGAAACGGAGGACAAGATGAAGACTTTTACCAAGATCATTGCAGCAGCTGCCGTGACCGCGACCGCCGCACCTGTAACGGCGCCCGCCGTCGCTTCGACCCACCACCATCGCCACCATTATTACGGCCGCACCGCTTACAGGCATAAAGTGTGCCGGCGCTCGCCCGCGACGACGGGAACGGTCGTCGGCGGCGTTGCCGGTGCGGTCGTCGGGCACAGCATCATTGGCCACGGCCTGCTCGGCACAGCAGCCGGTGCCGTCGGCGGCGCAGTCGCCGGCGGCGCGGTCGACCGCAGCATGACCGCCCGCTATCGCTGCTATTACGTCCGCTGACCCTTGAGGCGGGCGGACCATGCCCGCTTCGGCAGCACTACGGCCCCGCGAGCGCCTCGTGGCGCTCGCGGCGGTCGTCCTCGTCCAGCTCGGCCTCGGCGCTGCTCTCCTCATCGGTCTGCGGGTCGAGACGCTCCGCAACAATGAGCTGGTGTCGCGGCTGATCGAGATCGCCGTTACCAGGCCGCCGCCGCCGCCCATCGTTCCTGTCGCGCGGCTGCGGCCTGCCGAGCATAAAATGGCTGCTGCGCCCAAGGCTGCGCCCAAGCCGCTCGGTGGCTCGCCCGGCCCGCAGCCCTCGCATGCGCCGCCGACACCCACCCCGATCGTCGCACTTCGACCTTCCGCCGCGCCCGCAGGCGGCGGCGCAGGCACCGGTCCGGCCGTCGGCAGCGGCGCCGGCGGCGGAAGCGGCGGGCAGGGCTATGGCAGCGATGACGACGGGGGCAGCGACCTCGTCCAGATCGCGGGCGAGATCACCTCGTCGGATTACCCTCGCGATCTACGCGAGCGTGGCGTCGGCGGTCGTGTCGGGATGGTCTTCACCGTCGGCACCGACGGTCGGGTAACCAGCTGCACCGTGACGCGCTCGAGCGGTGTCCCCGAGCTCGATGCGCTGACCTGCCGCCTCATCCGCGAGCGCTTCCGCTACCGCCCGAGCACCGACCGCTACGGCCGGCCGATCGCCGACGAGGTCGAAGGCGAGCACGACTGGGTCGCACATTAGAAGCTAGACGCGGGTCGCTTCGCTCTCGATCGTGCGCGTTCCGGGATGATGCTTGTCGAGGTGCTTCTTGATCATCTTGAGGTTGCGCGTGTTCGAGCGGAAGAAGAAATCCGGGATCGCGCCGACCCAAGGGATCAGGCCCAGCAGCCAGTCGAAACCGACATTCCCCGCCATTCGGCTGAGCTGCCACTTCGACATGCCGACATTGCGCCCTTCCCAGACGATGTAGGCGCCAAGCGCCGCGGCCGCGATGTCGCCGACTACCGGGACGATGTCGAGCAGCACGTCGAGCCCGACCGGCTTGTTGATTCCCGGAATGACTACCAGCCGCTCGAGCAGCCGCTCCATCGCCTCGACGCGCTGGCGGACCGACTGCGGATCGGTTCCGACCGTCGGAAACGGCAGTCTTTGGTCAATCCGCATCGTCTCACTCGCCTCCTGGCGACGCTACCTCAAGGTCCGTGAGCGTGTGGCGGGCGTAACGGTTCCCTGCGAAGTTCTGGACTCGTGCTGAGACGAGCGACCAGCGCACCGGCGCGGCGATCGGGATGAACAGCTGCGCATCGTCGATCCGCGCCGCCGCCTGGGCGAGCAGGGCGTAGCGCTGCGCCGGAACCGGCGTCTGCCGTGCACCATCCATCAAAGCATCGGCTTGCGGATCGCAAACGGGCACGAATGTGCAGCGGAACTGGCGCACGAACCACGCCGGCGACGAAGACGGCGCGACGCGATCGATCAGCTCGAAATCCGCGACCTTGTCGTCGTTGGCCCGCTGGACTGTGAAACCGAGCGCGCCCCAGTCGCGCTGTAGCAGCTGGAGAAGCAATTGCGCGCCTGGCCCGTCGGGCAACGCAACCCAGATCGGCGGCTTCGCCGCGCTGCCGAACACGCTTTTCGCCTGCGCCTGGAGCGTCGCGACGCGGTCGGCGTAAGCAGTCGCGGTCCATGCAGGGACGACCGGCGCGGAGACGCCGTCGAGTCCGGGCTCGAGCAATGTCGCTCGCGGCACCAGCCCCGGAACGGCGAGCGCCGCCACGAACGCATCGCGGTCGATCGCCTGGCTGAGCAAATGCCGCACCTGCGGCTTGTCGAGCGCACCGCCGGATTGCGTCGGCACCAGCCCAAGCAGGCCGGAGGCGGGATCAAAGCGGAGGCTTCCGCGCGGAAGTTGCGCGTGCTGCGCGCGGGCAAGATCGGCGAAGGTCCCGCCGAGGACGAGGTCGACCGACCCCCCCGCGAAAGCAGCGACCGCACGGTCGGCCGGCACACCGCCGAGGACGACTTCCTGCCGCGTCGTCGTTTCGTCGTCGGGAGAGACGATCTCGCGCCTAAGCGTGATCTTGTCCTCCGGGCCGCGCTGAGGCGTGAAGGGGCCGGTGCCCTCGCCGTCCCGGATAATCGCCATGTCCGGCTGGGCGAGGATCGAGAGCAGATCGGTGCGCGGACTGATCAGGCTGATCTCGATGACCCGATCGGTCATTGCGACCACGTCCTCGACGGCGCCAAGCTGGTCTTTGAGGCTGTTCCTGCTTCGGGTCGCGATGTTGCGCTTCAGCGCGCGGGCGACCTGCGCGGCGGTGATCTTGCTCCCGTCCGGCCACTTCGCCGACGCGAGGCGGAAGATGTAGCTCAGGCCATCGTCGGTCACCGTCCAGCGCTCGGCCAGGCCGCTGACGATATTGCCCGACGGATCGAACCGCACGAGGCCCTGCGCTACGTTGGCAAGCA
>DATCJM010000057.1:0-2089 GCA_036562805.1 Sphingomicrobium sp. | reverse complement strand
TAGCTCGCAACCGCATAATTAGGCTCGCGGGCGGCGATTTCGCCGAGGATATGGTCGAGCAGCAGCCGTCCAGCGGACGTGAGCGCGATTCGCGTATCGTTTCGCCGGATGTGGCCTGATCGTTCGAGCCGCTCGACCCGCTGCCAATCGACGACCGAGCTCAGGCCGAAGCGCTCTGCGATCGCAGCGGCATCGACGCCCTCGCGAAGCCTCAGGCCCATCACCAGCGCCTCGTCGGCCCCCTCGGTGGGTGAGAGCGGATCCTCGTCCTGAATGCCGTGCCCGTTGCGGGAAATGGCCGAGAGGAAATTCTCCGGCTTGCGGTGGCGGACGGTTCGCATCCCGAGGCGGCGGCCGTGAGCGCCGGGGCCGACGCCGGCATAGTCGCCATAGCGCCAGTAGGTGAGGTTGTGGCGGCTCTCCTGGCCCCGCCGCGCATGGTTGCTGATCTCGTAGCCTGGCATGCCGGCCGAGGCGGTCATTGCGTCGGTCAGTTCGTACAAGCTGGCCGCAACCTCCGACTCGAGCGGTTCGAACTCGCCTCTCGAAACCATCGTCGCGAAGCGCGTGCCGGGCTCGATCGTGAGCTGGTAGAGCGACAAATGGGTGGTTCCAAGCGAGAGGGCCTGGCCGAGCGATGCCGACCAGCTGTCCTCGGTATCGCCGGGCAGCGCGTAAATGAGGTCGAAGCTGACGCGGCGGAAATTCTTCTGCGCCAGCTCCAGCGCGCGAAATCCCTCGCGCGACGAATGGGCGCGGCCGAGGAAGGCCAAGGCGCGATCGTCGAAGCTCTGCAGGCCGAGCGAGACGCGATTCACGCCGGCTCGCGCGAGGTCGGCAAAGCGCGCTGATTCGACGCTATTGGGATTCGCCTCGAGCGTGATCTCGATGTCGCCTGCGGCTTCCCAGCGGCTCGCGGCGTCGTCGACGATCGCCTCGACCGTTGCAGGATCCATCAGCGAGGGCGTGCCGCCGCCGAAGAAAATCGACGTCAGCTTCCGATCGGCAAGAAGACGCGCCTCATGAGCGAGATCGGCGAGCAACGCGTCGCGCCAGACGTCCTGATCGATCGAGTCCCGGACATGGCTGTTGAAGTCGCAATAAGGGCATTTGCTGACGCAAAATGGCCAGTGAACGTAGAGCGCGAGTGGCTCGCCGCTCATTCGTTGAGCGCCGCCATAAGCTTGCGGAAGGCGTCGGCGCGGTGGCTGATGCTGTGCTTGAGCTCGGGGTCGAGCTCGCCGAACGTCTCGTCGTAGGTGACCGGCACGAACATCGGATCGTAGCCGAAACCGCGATTGCCGCGCGGCGGCCAGACGAGCGTTCCGTCGACGCGTCCGTCGAAGGTTTCCGCCTGCCCGTCATTGGGCCAGGCGATGGCCAGCGAGCAGGCGAAATGGGCGGCAGGCGGAGCGTCCGGCTCCATCGCCTGAGCCTCGCGCCAGACGCGCTCCATGGCGCGCAGCCAGTCGCGGTTGCCGTCCTCGTCCTCCGCCCACCGCGCCGAGAAGATTCCGGGTCGGCCGTGGAGCGCATCGACGCACAGGCCGCTGTCGTCGGCGAGCGCCGGCAATCCGCTGAGGTCGGCGGCGGATCGGGCCTTCAAATCGGCATTGTCGGCAAAGGTGACGCCAATCTCTTCGGGCTCCGGAAGGCCGAGCTCTTCGGCGCTGACACAGGCGATTCCGAGCGGCTCCATCAGCGCTGCGATCTCACGCAACTTGCCGGCATTGTGAGTTGCAATCACGAGCTTGTCGCCGATCGGCCTCATCGCCCGACCGCCTTCAGCTGTGCCTGGAAGATCTCGGAGCAGCCGATCCGCGCGAGGCGGAGCAACCGAAGCAATCCTTCCTCGTCATAACATTCTCCCTCGGCGGTAACCTGCGCCTCGACGACGAGGCCGTCGGCGGTCAGGACGAAATTGCCGTCGCAACCGGCCTGGCTGTCCTCATCATAGTCGAGGTCGAGAACGGCCGAGCCATTGTGGAAGCCGCAGCTCACCGCGGCCACTTGAGTCCGAATCGGATCGGCAGAAATCGCTTTCGATTCCAGAAGCTTGTCGACGGCGATCCGAAGCGCGACCCAGCCG
>DATCJM010000051.1:0-2029 GCA_036562805.1 Sphingomicrobium sp. | reverse complement strand
GCCGAGCCGTGCGTTCGAGCCATAGCGGTTGATGATGCCGCCGTTGATCACCGTCGGGTCGAGCCCGCCCCCGTCGAGAAGCGCGGCGACCATCGACGTGGTCGTCGTCTTGCCGTGCGTGCCGGCGACGGCGACCGTCTTTTGCATCCGCATCAGCTCGGCGAGCATCTCGGCGCGGCGCACTCGCGGCAGGCGGCGCTCGGCTGCGGCCTGGATTTCCGGATTGTTCTCCTTGATCGCGGTCGAGCAGACGACGACCGTCGCATCGCCGAGATTCTCGGCGTCGTGACCGATGCTCACCGGAATGCCGTGCTTGCGCAGCTTTTCGACGACATAGGAGTCCGACGCGTCCGAGCCCTGCACCTTGTAGCCGAGCTGATGCATGACCTCGGCGATGCCCGACATGCCGATCCCGCCGATGCCGACGAAATGGATCGTCCCGATGTCGGTCCCGAGCGCCTTCATCATGCCGGAACGCCGCCTGCCGGAGCGACGGCGCGGCGCCGCGGCGAAAGGACCGGTCCGACTGCGAGGGGCGCGGCACCATTGGCGATGCGCTCCACCAGGTCGGCGAGGTCGCGCGCCGCATGCGGCCGCCCTACCGACAAGGCACGGCCGGCGGCATTGGCCAACGCAACCGGGTCCATCGCCAGCGCCTCGATCTGACGGGCGAGAACGTCGGGCGTGAAGCTCGCCTCCTGGATCGCGCGCGCGCCGCCCGCCTTGACCATCTCGCGCGCGTTCGCGGTTTGATGATCGTCGGTCGCTGCGGCGAACGGGATGAGGATCGCGGGCCGACCCGCTGCGGTCAGCTCGGCGACGGTCGATGCCCCTGCCCGCCCGATCACCAGGTGCGCATCCGCAAGCTTGTCGGCCATATCCTCGATGTAGGTCATCAGCTCGGCGGGGATGCCGAGCTCGGCATATTGGGCGCGGACCCGCTCGATGTCTTCGGGCCTGCATTGCTGCACGACTTGCAACCGACGGCGCAGCGAGGGCGCAAGCATTCCGAGGCCTTCAGGCACCACCTTGCTGAGCACGCTCGCGCCCTGGCTTCCGCCCGTCACGAGGATCTTCAGAGGCGCCACGTCGTCGAAGGCAGGGAACGGTAGCTCGCCCAGGCGCGCGATCTCTGCCCGGACGGGATTGCCGACGAGCACGGCCTTGTCCGCATATTTCGGCTTCAGCCGGTCGACCTGGTCGTAAGCCGTACCGATCGCGGCTGCTTCGCCGGCGAGAAGCCGATTGACTCGGCCCAGCACCGCATTCTGCTCGTGGAGGATGGTCGGAATGTTGAGCGCGCTTGCCGCTAGCAGCGAGGGGAATGCCGGATAGCCGCCGAATCCGATCACGACGTTGGGCCGATGCTCCCGGTACAGCCGCTTCGCCTGGCCACGTCCTTTCACGACGGCACCCAAAGCCCTCAGCATTGCGATCGGGCCGCCATCGAGGCGCCCTGCGGGAAGGATGTGGACCGGCACATCCGCGAAGATGCCCGGAAAGCGGGCACCGCGCTCATCCGTAATCAGCAGCACGCCGTAGCCGCGGCCCTTGAGCTCGGCCGCGAGCGCATGCGCCGGGATCATGTGGCCGCCGGTTCCTCCAGCCGCCAATACGAAGTTCATGCCGCCAGGCTCTCCCCGCTCCACTTCACGACGTAGGGCGAACGCGTGAGATAGGGGTTCCGGCGCGTGAACGCGAGCAGCAATCCCATGCCGATCGACAGCGCGAGCATCGACGAGCCGCCATAGCTGATGAACGGCAAGGTCATGCCCTTCGATGGCGCGAGCTGGACGTTGACCATCATGTTTATCAGCGCCTGCAGTCCGAACTCGATCACCAGGCCCGCCGCGGCCAGGATCGCGAAGGGCTGCTCCTCATCGAGCAGCTTGATCAGCACGCGCGCGACGATGCCGAGGTAGAGCGCGGCGATCGCGAGGCAGGCGATGAGGCCGAACTCCTCGCCGACGACCGAGAAGATGTAGTCCGTGTGCGGCTCGGGAAGGCCGAACTTGCGGGTGCCGCCGCC
>DATCJM010000045.1:0-2914 GCA_036562805.1 Sphingomicrobium sp. | reverse complement strand
GTCTTGCCGAACGCGGAACGGCTCGTCAGGCGCTTCACCATCGCGTCCAGCGCCTCCTCGGCAGCGCCGATCGTCCGCATGCAATGATGAATGCGTCCCGGACCGAGCCGGCCCTGGGCAATCTCGAAGCCCCTGCCCTCGCCGAGCAGCATGTTCGAGGCCGGCACGCGCACGTCATCGAGCTCGATTTCCATATGCCCGTGCGGCGCATCGTCATAGCCGAACACTGGCAGGTGCCTCGTCACGTTGATGCCCGCCGAGTCCATTGGCACGAGGATCATCGACTGCTGCCGGTAGGTTTCGGCCGACGGATCCGTCTTGCCCATGAGGATCGCAATCTTGCAGCGAGGATCGCCGGCGCCGCTCGACCACCATTTGCGGCCGTTGATCACGTAGTCGTTGCCGCGACCCTCGATGCTGCACCGGATGTTCGTGGCGTCGGAGGAGGCGACGTCGGGCTCCGTCATCAGGAAGGCCGAACGGATCTCGCCGTCCATCAGCGGCCGCAGCCATTCTTCCTTCTGCTGGCGCGTGCCGTAGCGGTGCAGCACCTCCATATTGCCCGTATCGGGCGCGGAGCAGTTGAATACCTCCGACGCCCAGCCGATCCGCCCCATCTCCTCCGCACAGAACGCATATTGCAGGTTGCTGAGCCCCGGCCCGTCGAACTCGAAACTCTCATCGACGGGGGCAGCGCCATGCGACGGAGGCATGAAGAGGTTCCAAAGACCTTCGCCGCGGGCCTTCGCTTTCAGCTCCTCGACGACGGGAAGCACCTTCCACCGGTCACCCTCGCGCTGCTGCGCCTGATAGTCGGCGACGCGGGGGCGAACGTGGTCGTCGATGAAGGCGCGGACGCGGTCGCGCCATTCGGTCTCGGCCGGGCCAAGGCTGAAATCCATGGCCAAGCGCTATCAGTTGTTTCGGGTGCTGGCTATGAGCGGGCCATGGGCAGGCTCGATGGCAAGATCGCGATCGTCACCGGCGCGGCGTCGGGTATCGGCAGGGCGAGCGTCGAGCTGTTCCGCCGGGAAGGCGCCGCAGTCGTCGGCGCAGACATCACCGAGGGCGCCGACTTTCATCTCGACGCCGGCGACGAGCAACAGGTTCGCGATCTCGTGGAGCACGTCGCACGGGATCACGGCGGGATCGACGTCTTCTTCGCCAATGCAGGCATCTCAGGCGGGTGGTCGTCGATCGCCGAGCAAAGCGCAGCCGACTGGGCGGAGATCCTGCGGGTCAACCTGATCGGCCCCTTCCTCGCGATCAAATATGCGGCGCCTGCGATGAAGCAGCGCGGCGGCGGATCGATCATCTGCACCGCTAGCGTGGCGGGCCTCCGCTCGGGCGCAGGCGGCGCGGCCTATTCCGCCTCCAAGGCCGGAGTCATCAACCTCGTGCAGACGGCGGCCCAGCAACTCGCGGGTTCGGGGGTTCGCGTCAATGCGATCTGTCCCGGTCTGATCGAGACGGGCATGACCAGGCCCATGTACGACGCGGCGCGCGAGCGCGGACAGGAACAGAGGATCGGCGAGATCAATCCGCTGCAGCGTGGCGGAGAACCGGACGAAATCGCGGCGGCCGCGCTTTTCCTCGCATCGGACGAAGCCAGCTACGTAAACGGCACTGCGCTCGTGGTCGACGGTGGCCTTTCGAGCAGCCACCCCGAAGCGCGCGGCTACAAGCTTCGGATGATCAGCGAATAACCAACTCGGCGAACTTCTGGAGGTCGATATTGCCGCCGGAAACGACGCAGGCGATGGGCCCGTCGCCGGCGCTGCCGCTAAGTGCTGCCGCGACGGACAGCGCTCCCGCCCCTTCCGCGATCGTCCGGCTCTTCTCGGCGATGAGACGCATGGCGTCGCGGGTCTGATCGAGCGTGACAGTAATCGCGCCGTCGGTGACCGGCCGCATCCGCTGCCACATGCGTTCGGTGACGCTCTGACCGCCGGCGCCGTCGACGAACGAAGCCTTCCAGTCCGGGAACCATTGGGGGCTCCCTTCGCGCAGCGAATGGGCATAGGGCGCCGCTGTTTCGGGCTCAGCGCCAAGCACTTTGACGCCCCGCTTGAGTGCCTTCACCGCACTGCCGACGCCAGTGATGAGGCCGCCGCCGCCAATCGCCGCGATCACCGTCTGCACTTCGGGTAAATCCTCGACGATCTCGAGACCCATGGTGCCATGCCCGGCGATGAATTCGTGATTGTCGAACGGATGCACGAACGTGCTCTCAAGCCCTTGGAAGCTGTGCGATTCGGCCGCCTTCCACGCGTCGCTGTAGGACACGGGAACGATGGTCGCTCCGAGCGCGCGCATCCGGTCCAGCTTGGTCTGCGGCGCCGTCTCGATGGCGACCACGGTGCATGCTATGCCGAACTTGCGAGCGGCATAAGCAACGCCTTGGCCAGCGTTGCCGGCGCTGATCGTCCACACGCCCCGCGCTCGCTCCTCCCCCGAAAGCGCGGCGACGGCGTTGGCCCCGCCGCGAATCTTGTAGGCGTTGGTCGGCTGGAGGTTCTCGAGCTTGAGCCAGATCTCTGGACCATCCCCGCCATGATCGAGCTTCACCAACGGCGTCCGCAGGACGGTGCCGGCAATCCGCTCGCGCGCTTGCTCAATGTCCTCGATCGATATCGGCCGTACCGGTGGGATCATCCCGCCCTCTCCTGCTTCGCTCCATTCTCTTCTAAGGAGCGCGCATGAAAACTCTCAAGCTTCTAAATTACGAGCGCGATCGCTGGATCGCCGGCGATGGCGCCGTCGAGATCGCAAGCGCAATTGACGGGTCGCCCGTCGCCACCACCGGATCGGACGGAATCGATTTCGGCGCAATGCTTCGACACGCGCGCGACGTCGGCGGACCTGCGCTGCGCAAGCTCACATTCCATGAGCGGGCGCGGATGCTGAAAGCGGT
>DATCJM010000020.1:0-10977 GCA_036562805.1 Sphingomicrobium sp. | reverse complement strand
ATGCATACGCTGGTCGGCGCGGGGAAGGCCGAAGGGGCGATGGATGCCGGCAATCTGCTGAAGCCCGCGCTGGCACGTGGCGAGCTTCACTGCATCGGCGCGACCACGCTCGACGAATATCGCAAATATATCGAGAAGGACGCGGCCCTCGAGCGCCGCTTCCAGCCGGTGTTCGTGGGCGAGCCGACCGTGCCTGACACGATCTCGATCCTGCGCGGCCTCAAGGAAAAGTACGAGCTACATCACGGCGTCAGGATCACCGACGCGGCGATCGTTGCCGCCGCGACGCTCGGCAACCGCTACATCACCGACCGTTTCCTCCCCGACAAGGCGATCGACCTCATGGACGAAGCGGCGAGCCGGATCCGGATGGAAGTGGAATCCAAGCCCGAGGAAATCGAGAATCTCGACCGGCGCATCATCCAGCTGAAGATCGAACGCGAGGCGCTCAAGAAAGAGCAGGACCGCGCATCAAAGGACCGGCTCGGCAAGCTCGAAGAGGAGCTCGCGAACCTCGAGCAGCAATCGTCCGAGCTGACGCAGCGCTGGCAGGCGGAGAAGGAGAAAATCTCCGCCGAGGCCAAGCTCAAGGAGCAGCTCGACGGAGCGCGGCTCGAGCTCGAGCAGGCGCAGCGCGCGGGCGACCTCGCCAAGGCCGGCGAGCTCCAGTACGGGCGTATTCCGCAGCTCGAGAAGCAGCTTACGGACGCGCAAGCCGCCGCGAAGGGCGCGATGCTGCGCGAGGAAGTGACCGACCAGGACATTGCCGGCGTCGTCAGCCGCTGGACCGGCGTTCCGGTCGAGCGGATGATGGAAGGCGAACGCGACAAGCTGCTTCAGATGGAAACCGCGATCGGCGCCCGCGTGATCGGTCAGGAAGATGCGGTGAAGGCGGTCTCAGCCGCCGTGCGCCGAGCCCGCGCCGGCCTTCAGGACCCGAACCGGCCGCTCGGCTCGTTCCTGTTCCTCGGCCCCACGGGCGTCGGCAAGACCGAGCTGACCAAGGCGCTGGCCGAATTCCTGTTCGACGACAGCTCCGCAATGGTCCGAATCGACATGAGCGAATTCATGGAGAAGCACGCGGTCGCGCGGCTGATCGGTGCTCCTCCAGGGTATGTCGGTTACGAAGAGGGCGGCGTCCTGACGGAAGCGGTGCGGCGGCGGCCCTACCAGGTCGTGCTGTTCGACGAGGTCGAGAAGGCCCACGGCGACGTGTTCAACGTGCTTCTGCAGGTGCTCGACGACGGACGGCTCACCGACGGCCAGGGCCGAACGGTCGACTTCACCAACACGATCATCATCCTGACGTCGAACCTCGGGTCGCAATACCTCGCCTCGCTCGGCGAGGACGAGGCCGTCGAAAAGGTCGAGCCGCAGGTGATGGAGGTGGTGCGCGCGCACTTCCGCCCCGAGTTCCTCAACCGTTTGGACGAGATCATCCTGTTCCACCGGCTCGGGGCCGCACACATGGGCCCGATCGTCGATATCCAGGTCGCGCGGCTGCAGAAGCTGCTCGACGACCGCAAGATCCGGCTCGAACTGACCGATGCCGCGCGCGCCTGGCTCGGGCGGGTCGGCTACGATCCCGTCTATGGCGCGCGGCCGTTGAAGCGCGCGGTGCAGAAATATCTCCAGGATCCGCTCGCCGACAGGATCCTGTCGGGCGAGATCCGGGACGGTTCGACGGTGCGCGTCGATGAGGGTGACGGTCAGCTCGTGCTGACGCCAGCCGGCGAGGGCGTGCGGCAGGCCGCGGAGTAACTCTCCCGGCGAAAACGGCTATGGCGTCGGCGGAAGAACCCCAAGCGAGGGGATGATTTTCAGGGCCCCGAGCTGCTGTTCCCTTGTGAGCTGCTTCACCTCGAGCACCGTATATTCATCAGCCTTGGTCGCCGCGGCCACGTAGCCATGCTCAGCGTCGAGCCATTCCGCGCCGGTGATGGTCATGTGGAGCTGGGTCAGCGAAGGCCCATTGAGACGCGCGCCGAGCAATTTGATCTCGTGATTGATGTCGAGCGACTGGGTCGCGAGGCCGCACACCTTTGGACTGGTCGTGCGACTGGGCTTGTAATTGACGATGAAGAGATAAGTCGGAGTGGTGCTGTTCAGCCGCCACACGCTTTCGGAAAGATGCTTGCCGAACCGGCGCCGAAGGCTGCTCGGCAAATCGGCGAGCGTCGTCGGCGATTCCTGCCCCGGCGCAAGCTTCACCTCGCCTTGAAAACAGGCGGAAGCGAAAATTTCTTCGAGGTCGGCCGGATCGACTTGCGCCGCAGCAGGCTGCGGCGAAACGAAGGCAAGAGCACCGACAAGCAATGAAAATAGAACGCGCACTTCGAACCCCCTCGCGCTACACCGGCAGAAGCCGCTTCCACGCTAGCGTTGCCCGAGGATTCTTTCCAGCCATTGCACGTGGTTGCGACTTGGCCGATGTTCGGATGCGTGACCGCCGAGGATTGGCAGCGCCTGCTGAGCGAAGCTTCGCAACTTAGGCGCCAGGGAAAAGTGGACGACGCGATCGCCGCCTATCAGCGGCTGCTCACATCCAACCCAGACCTCCCCGACAGCTGGTATAACCTGGCGTTTCTCCAACGGCAGGCTCGCGAGTTCGATGCGGCCCTCGCCTCTTATGGTGAAGCGCTGAAGCGCGGCGTCCGCGACCCGCAGGAAGTGCACGTCAATCGGGCGGTGATCTTGTCGGATCATCTGGCGCGCCCTGAGGAAGCGCGGGCCGAGCTGGACGCGGCCTTGGCGCTGGCGCCCGATTACCTTCCCGCTCTCCTCAACCTCGGCAATCTTGATGAGGACCTGGGGGAACGGACCGCAGCCGAGGCGACGTACCGCCGCGCGCTGGAAGTGGCTCCGGAGAATCCACTGGCGCTCAGCCGGCTCGCCGGAATTTCCCATGCGCCGCAACTCGATCATTCCTTGGCCGACCGCCTGCGCGTGGCGATGAGAAACACCCGGCGTTCGCCCGCCGAGCGGGCCGATCTCGGCTTTGCGCTGGCGGGCCTGCTCGATGCTGGCGGTCATTTCGACGAAGCGTTCGAGGTGGCCACGGCAGCCAATCGGGCGAGCCGAGCCGCGAGCGGCGCGCATTACGACCGTGCCGCGGCCGAGCTCTTTGTCGACCGGTCGATCGCGGCCTTCCCCTCACCCGCCGCGCCATCCCCCGCACCCGCCCCGATCTTCATCGTCGGCATGTTTCGCTCCGGATCAACGCTCGTCGAACAGATTCTCGCCGGCCACGAGCGGATCCACCCGGCGGGCGAACTCGAGCTCATTCCGGAACTGGTCAGGCGGACTGCGAACTATCCCGAAGCCGTCGCGGCTGCTGACGGGGCCGCCCTCGATCGATGGAGAGATTTCTATCGCGATGGGCTAGCGCGGATCGCGCCGAGTGACGCGCTTCTTACCGACAAGCGACCCGACAATTTCCTCCACGTCGGTCTCGTGAAGACGCTCTTCCCGGCGGCCAAGATCGTGCATACGCACCGCAACCGCCTCGACAATCTCTTGTCGCTCTATTTCCTCCATCTCGACCCGAGCATGGCCTATGCGCTCGACCTCAAGGATGCGGCGCACTGGTACGACCAGTACGAACGGCTAATGGCGCATTGGAAGTCGCTCTATCCGGACGACATTTTCGACGTCGATTACGACGAGCTGGTCCGTTCGCCCGAGCCGCTGCTGAAGCGCCTGTTCGCCTTCCTTGGCATCGAGTGGCGGGAAAACGCGCTCGACTTCAGTCGCAGCAATCGTCCTGTCCGTACGGCGAGCGTATGGCAGGTGCGCGAGCCGCTCCACGCCCGCTCGAGCGGGCGAGCGCAGAACTATTCGGAGCAGCTGCGATCGCTGCGAGGAGGACCGACCGACTGATTCAGTGCGAGGCGGCGAGCCCGGACAGGCCCTGCATCTGAGCGGCCTTGTCGCGGTTATCGTATTGATATTGCTGCCACTGCTGCAACGTCATGCAGACTTGGTGCGCCTGAAGGCGGCTTCCAAGCGTGTCTTCCGACTTGCAAACGACCTTGTCGACGTCGCTCTTGCTCTTGGTGATCTTCGCCGGCGGCACCGGAGCCGGCACCGGCTGCGACGCGCTTTGGGCGACTGCCGCTCCCGAAACCATCGACAATCCCGCCACCATCAACGCGAACTTCATCATAGCCCGACCTCATCACCCGAAGTTGTAGGACGCCATCTTACTCATATTCATCAGCAAATGCGAGCAGTCTTGCACGTTCTGGCGCCGAGCTATTCGGCCGGCGGGATCCGGACGTCGAAAGCGACGGTCATGCGCTCGCCTTCGCCGAATGGGCGCGTCCCGTGCCACGTGTAGGACGGGAACAGAGCGAGCCGGCCCAGCCTGGGCTCGATCGTTCGAAACGGCGGCAGCTTGACCGGAAAATTCGGCCGCTCCGCTTCGCCCAAGGTGAGGATTCCCGCTTCGCCTTTGCCGATCTCGGGCGGCAGCACGATATAGAGAGCGGAACTTAGCCAGCCGACGGGGTGGACATGGTTGGCGTGGAAGCCGTTGCCGCGGAGCCTGACCGACCACGATCCGGAAAAGCCGATCGAATCGCGGCGCGCGCGGAGCAATGGGTGGTCCGGATCGACGGGCGGCAACTTCGAGACATGCTCGCGCACCGTGGTGCGAATCGCCTCGCGCAGCTTGACCATGACCGGGTCGATATGCGCGAAGAGGTTGCCGTCGGTCTGCGTGCCGCCACGCAGCGACTGTTCGAGTGGCTGGCCGCTGAGCGTGTGCAGCTTGCGCAGCTTGTCCGCGAGAACGTCGAGCGGAGGGAGCCTGCCGGCAATGTCATAGACGCCGATGAACGATGGATCGCCCTCGAGCCATTGCCAGCGTTTCTGGTCCACCTGCCGCCACGCAAGCGATGCGTAAGGCCAGAACATGAACCCGCTGGGCGTTCGGAGCCAGGGCTCAAGCACGTCGGCGGCCGTGTCGGGCCGGCCGGACCGCAGGTACATCCGTACGCGCCGCACCTGAACGGTTGGATCGTCGATATCGATGAAAGGCGCGAACAGCCGTTCGGCCGTTTCGATCTGCCCCATCTCCGCGTAGGCAATCGCCTCGTTGACCGAAAACAATAGCTGATCACCCATCGCCGCTCTCCCCGCGGCGATGGCGTCCAGCGCTTCTTCGTAACGATCGGCATGGATCAGCGCGATCAGATGTTCGCGCCTCAGATCGATGTGGTCAGGCAAGGCCTGCAAGGCTTCGTCGAAGCTCGACGTAAAGCGGTCTCGCTCGCCCTGCATCCAGCGGAGCTTCGCGAGCAATACGTGACCGTTCACCCAATGCGGCGAGCGCTTGACGATCTTCTCGAGCCCAGCGAGCGCGGTCTGCGGCTCGCCGTCGGCAATGAAGGCCGCGGCGAGGCCGGCCACCAGCTCCTGGTCGCCAGGGGCGAGCTGGATTGCGCGCCCGAACGCGTCGACGCTGGGCAACCCCGCCTCAAGCAGGGTCCGCGCCAGCGCGTGGGCGATCTTTGCAGACCCAGGCGCCATTTCGGCGGCTTTGCGCAGCGATCGCAACGCTTCCTCGCGGCGGTCCAGCTCGCGCAAAATGAGCCCGTGAAGATGCAGGAGCCGGGGATCGCCGGTTCGGCCACTGACCGCCTTCGACAGCCGCGGCAGAAGGGACTGGCGCTCGCCAGCATTGTACGCGCGGATCGCGTCGTCGAATCCGTACACCTCGATCGAAGACGTCTTCACTAAAGCACCTCGCCTGCCGCAGGATCGACCTGCGGGATTTTGTCACGTACCCATTGCGAGAAAATCCATTTCTCGCCCGAGCTCGGCGCCGTGCCGGCATGCAGCGTCAAGGGGTCGGGTCGGCCGGCCCGATCGACGTTGGCCATGAACAAAGCGTCGCCGGTCTTGCCGCGAAAGCTCAGCGCCGCTTTCGGAAAGCACGTCTCCCCGCCGGAGTAATCGTCGTTCAAGTAAATGAGCACGGTTGCGATACGCTGGCCAAAGTGGCGCAGGCGATCGGCGTGACCCGGCAGCTGCGGGTCGAAATAGTCGCAGTGCGCCGCGAACTCCTGGCCCGGCTCGTAATGCAGGATCTGGCTGGGTTCGAACAACGGAAGCGGAAGGTTTATAGCCGCGGATACGCGCGCCCTGATTGCCTCCACGACCAAATCCATTTCCGGCACCTGAAATTCGACCGCACTGTTGGTTCGCACCGCCCGGACGTCCTGCGACCCCGTCGAGTTGACCACCGTGGCGCGTTTTAATCGGGGCCTGGCACGGCCGATAAGCCAGGCGCATTCCGCCGCACTCGCGAAGCCTTTCATCACCCTCAATCTCGGGGCTTCAGACAATTTTGCCTTGGCTGGAGCGTGGATTACCCGCTCGATCGAAATCCGTGATCTCAGCCGCCGCCAGTCATTCCCCGCCTCGCCATTGCCCGCAAGCACGAGTAATTGCTCCTGCGCCGATCGTGACCCTCGCTCCGCTGCGGCCTGAAGGCAGTCGAGGGCGCGCGGCCAATTCTGCGGCCTGAAGCAGCCCATCGCTTCGAATACCGCCTGACGTTCGAGTGCATCGGCATCGCCGTTCGAGGCCGCGGAGTCGATCGTTGCGACGGCTGAGCGGACCTCATCCGGCCCGCCACCGAGAAGACGGACTGCCTCCGCCGTCGCGGAGCCACCGGGAGCCGATGCGGATTCCGTCATGAGCCGGAAGATACCCGCGGCCGGCCAAAAGAGAAGACGGTCGCAAGCCCGCGGACTCTTCGTCGCAAGCCCGCGGTTGACGCGCGCCGGAGCCGACGTTGATAGGATTCCGGACATGACGGCAGAGCTCAAGCAGGCGATCGAAGCCTTCCAGACGGGCGACCTCGAGCGCGCGCGTACGCTTGCCCAAGCGGAGCTCTCGGACCGGGAATCGCCGGAGGCACATCACCTGCTCGGCCTGGTCCACTGCCGAATGGGCGATGCAGCGTCCGGCGTCGAGCATTTGCGCGTCGCCGCCGAGGCCGAGCCGGCAAATATCGCCTTCCAGATCATGTGGATGCGCGCGCTCGTCGATAGCGGCCGTGCGCAGGAGGTCATGGCCCTGCCGGAGCCGCCGCCGATCCGCTCGGCTGCGGCGCTCGAGCTGTGGCGGGCACGCGGCGAGGCGGCCGATGCCGCGGAGGATTACCCGGTCGCGGTCAAAGCCTGGTCTAAGGTGACCGCTGCGACGCCCAGTGATTGGAAGGCCTGGGCCAATCTGGGCCGGGCGTACACGTCGCGATCGCAATGGCGCGAAGCCGCCGACGCGCTCGCCGCCGCGGTAAGACTGAAGCCGGACGAAGCGTCCCTTCGATGGAGCCATTGCGGCGCGCTTGCGTCGGCCGACCGCCCCGCCGAGGCTTTGTCGGAGCTCGATGGCTATGAACAGCTCGCCGGACGGACGGCGGGAAGCGTGACGGCGCGCGCGCGATGGCTTCTCGCGTCCATGAAGTTCGACGAAGCGGAACAGGCCTACCGCGACGCCATCGAACTCGCTCCGGATGAACCGACCTCGTACCGCGAGCTCGGTCTGCTGCTGGAGCGCCGAAGCAAGCTCGACTTGCTCGCAAACCTCCTCGACGAGGCAGCGGCTGCCGGCATTACTCGCGAAAGGCTTCATCAGCTCTACGCCGTCCAGGCGTTAAGGGAGGGGCGGCCGGAGGAAGCGGACAAGTTGCTCGACCTTGTCGATCCCGCCGAGGATTGCGTCGGCTGGCACCGGCTCAAGTCGAAGATTGCCGACCGACTCGGCAAGTTCCCAGAGGCCTTTGCGGCGGCCGCGGCGATGAACCGGGCAGCGCCACAGTTCGAGTCGTGGATCAGCCGCGGTGAGGCGTATCGGAACCGGCTTCGGAGCCTGGGCCGGACGCTGAGCGCTGCGCCTGCGCATCCCCAACTCGATTCGCCGAGCCGCAGGATGCCGGCGTTCCTGGTCGGATTCCCCCGTTCGGGCACGACGCTTCTCGACACGCTGCTAATGGGCCATTCCGACACCGTCGTCCTCGAGGAGGTGCATCTCCTCGGCGCTGCGGAGCGGGAGATCGGACGGGTAGCGGACCTCGCGCTTGCGTCGCGGCACTCGCTAGAGCGGGCGCGCGAGGCCTATTTCCGCGAGCTCGACGCGAACGTGGACCGCGATTTCTCCGGCCTCGTCGTCGACAAGCTGCCGTTGAACCTTCCAGGCGCGCCATTCATCGAGGCGATGTTTCCGCGCGCGCCGATCATCTTTGCACAGCGCCATCCCTGCGATGCCGTCCTGAGCGGCTTCATGCAGAGCTTCGTGATGAATGACGCGATGGCGAGCTTCCTGACGATCGAGGGCGCTGCCGATCTTTACGATGCGGTGATGTCCGCATGGCGCGCGATGCGCGAAGCCTTCCCGCTCAACGTCCACACGGTCCGTTATGAGCGGCTGGTCAGCGAGCCCGAGGCCGAGCTGCGACCGCTCACGGACTTCCTCGGCCTGGATTGGGATGAGCAGATGCTGGCGCACACGCAGACGGCGAAGAGGCGCGGCACGATCATCACGCCAAGCTACGACCAGGTGACAGAACCCCTGAACTCCCGCTCGGTCGGCCGCTGGAAAAAATATCGCGAGCAGCTCGAACCGGTGTTGCCGGTGCTGCTGCCGTGGGCGGAATGGCTCGGTTACGAGGACTGATTCGATTCGCTAGGCGCCGCCGAACGCGACGCCAGCGACGCTGATGACGCTTGCGATCGCGCGGCGTTCGGATTCGCTCAGCGTGGGTGGCCACAGATCGACGATCAGGACCACCCGTAGCTCGTCGCTGTCGTTCCATGCCTCGTGCTCGATCGTGTCGTCGAACACGAACGCCTCCCCGACCTTCCACTCGCGCGTCGTTCCGCCGACCCGGAAACGGCAGCTCGGCGGCACGATCAGCGCCAGATGGGAGACGAGGCGCGTGTTCGCGACCCCAGTGTGCGGCGGGATCCTGGTTCGCGGCGCGAGGAGCGAGAACATCGCGTTGGGCGACGCGCCCGGCACCTGCGGCTGAGACAGCCTGGCGATCGCTTCCATGGTTCGCGGGCAATGCCGAGCATTCGTCTCCACGCGGCGGCCGTTCTGAAGCAGGTGGATCGCGGTCCAGTCGAGACTCTTGTTCAGCTCTTGCCATTGCGCGAGGGGGACGTGGTCCGGATATTGGATGTAGGGCACCATCTCAGCTTCCGCGGCGATGAGGGCCTCGAACTCGGCCCGGATGACGGCCGTCGCCTCCTCGAGCTGATCGAGCTCGGGAAACTTGCTCCGCTCGTGAAACTCGATCTCGGGCAAGCCAGGGTAATGGAAGTGCGTCGGCTCCTGATGGAAATGGCGGGTGCGGCGGGACGTGTTGGAGACGAAGCGCCTCACGCGATCGCGCTCGTCATTCGTCAGGCCCGGCGGGATCGCCGCATCTAGCCGTTCTTCCGTCGAGGCCTGCTGCTCCGCGGCCTTCTCGCGGGCATGGTCGACTGCCTTGCGCATCGCGGCCGGGATTCGCTCGTCGGTGGGCGCCTGAGCGACCGCCCGCTCAAACGCTTCGCCGGCGCGCCGATCGCCGAGCCGCTCCAGGAGCAGCGCCCGCGATAGGAGCGCCGAGAAATCGAGCGGCGCAAGCGCCAGCGCGCGTTCGACCGCCGTCAGCGCGCCGGCGGAATCGCCCGCCGCGCGGCGCATGGCGGTGAGCTTCATCCACAGCTCGGCGGACGCGTCGTACTCACGGACGGCCTGTTCGAGAAGTCGAAGCGCGCCGGCGAAATCCCCGGCTGCGGCCGCGGCATCCGCCTGCTCCTGCAGCTTGGCTCGAGCGTCGGCCGTCCGGCTCATCGGCGCTTTTTCCCAGTGTTTCGATGCAAGCTCAACAAAAGAAAAGGGCGGGCCTCCGAAGAAGCCCGCCCCAATCTTTTGCCCTTCGCCGTGACTTAGAAGTCGACGGTGAAGCCCGCGAACACGAACCGACCCATCGAGTCGTAGACCTGCGGGAAGGTGTTGCCGTTCGCCGCCGGACCACCAACGATCGGCGGTTCCTTGTCGAACATGTTGTTTACGCCGAGGCGGAGGTTCAGGCGCTGCTCCAGCCGGGCGGTGAGCGCCAGGTCGAAGAAGCTCGTCGCCGCCATGCGGGCATCGCCCGGGTTGGCCGCCGCGCTCGGTGGCGCGTCGACACCCGAGAAGTAGCGCCACGCCAGCGATGCACCAATTCCGTTCGGCATCGTCAGGCTGACGCGAGCCTTGTGGCGCCATTTCGGGTTCGGGCTGCCGCAAACGTCGCTGAAGAAGCCGGCGCAGTTGAAGTTATTGAATGCCTCACCCGACAGCCTCATCAGGCGCGTGCCGACGAAGCTGACGTTCAGGGTACCGAGCCCGCCAAGACGGCGAGAATAGGTGCCGTTGAGGTCCACACCGCGCGTTGCGAGGCCAAGTCCCGCAAGGTTGGTGTTGGTGACCTCGATGAACCCATTAGGCCCGAGGAACAGTGAGCCCGTTCCCGGGGCGCGATGGATCAGCGCGCAAAGCGTCAGATCGCCGTTAAGACAACCGTTCATGACCTGAGCAAACGACAGCGAACCGATACGATTCTTCACGTGAATGTTGAAGTAATCGGCGGTCAAGGCGAGGCCCGGGATGAAGCGCGGCTGCAGAATCACGCCTGCCGTCCACGTATCCGCGATTTCCGGCTGCAGATTAGGATTGCCGCCGAAGAGGCCCTGGAACTGGTGCGCCGGGTTGTCGATGATATGGCCAAACTGCGCCGCGCTGACGCCGGTTAGTGCGCACTGCGCAGCGGTAACGGTGGACAGTGGAGCACCGGTTGAAGTCTGGTTGGCGCACGGATCCTGGTTACCGGTCAGGCCGAGAGCCTGCGGGAAGAACAGTTCGACGATGTTCGGTGCGCGGACAGCCCGGTTGTAGCTGGCCCGGAACCGAACGTCGGCGATCGGAGCGAAGCGC
>DATCJM010000085.1:0-4311 GCA_036562805.1 Sphingomicrobium sp. | reverse complement strand
GAGCAGGTCGCGGCCGCTGGTCTGCTTCAGCCCGGCCACCGCTTCGGCAGTGTCGCCGCCGAGCTTGCTGCTGTTCTCCCACTCCAGCCGCTCGTCCGAATGGGTCAGCACATATTTGTTGATGCGCTGGAATTTCTCACCGATCGGATTGTCGCGGTTGTACGGCCAATAAGCGGCGAAGATGTCGTAGGTCCGCCGGCCGAGAAGCAGGTCGTACTCGCCCATGATCAGCGGCTCGAACGGCCCCATGTCCTCGTCCCAATGCGGCGCGACCCAGCCGCCGAAGCGGAAGCCGCCAGTGGGGTCCTCGTTCGGGCCGCCTGGCGCCTGGATCACGCTGTCGAGCGACTGGAAGATGGCGCCGGTAAGCTTACGCATCGATGCCCTCCACCGCTGCCTCGAGCTTCGCGATGTCGATCTTGTGCATCGTCATCATCGCCTCGAAGGCGCGCTTTGCGCGCTCGCCGCCGCTCGCGGTCAGCTCCAGCAGCCGCCGCGGAGTGATCTGCCAGGAAAAACCCCAGCGATCCTTGCACCAGCCGCACATGTTCTCCTCGCCGCCGTTGCGTGTGATCGCATCCCAATAGCGGTCGGTTTCCTCCTGGCTGTCGGTCAGGACCATGAAGCTGATCGCCTGGTTCGGCTTGAAATTCGGCCCGCCGTTCAGCGCGACGAATGGCCGCCCGAGGACCGTGAACTCCACAGTCAGTTCGTCGCCCTCATTACCGCCGGGATAATCGGTTGCTGCGCCGTGGGCGGGGCCGACATGGCTGTCGGGGAACACGGACGCATAGAATTCGGCGGCCTTCCGGCCTTCGCCTTTGTCGAACCAGAGGCAGGTCACGAGCTTGTCGCTCATTGTTGGCCCCCTTCGATCAGCATGAAGAAGGCGCCCTGCGGATCGGTCGCCTGGACGATCATGCCGCCGCCAGGCACTTCGGTCGGGCCGAACAATAACTCGCCGCCGCCGGAGCGGATAGCGTCGATGCTGCGGTCGAGGTTGTCGACGCGGAAGCAGAAGCGCCAGGCGGGCTGACGGTCGGGTGGCGCGAACATAGCGCCGATCATCTGCCCATCCTGATGGATGAACTGATAGTCGCCCATCGGACCCATCGGCATCACATCGCCGAGCTCCCAGCCGAACTGCTGCGGATAGAAGCGCCGCGCCGCTTCGAGGTCTGTGGTCACGAGCTCGTTCCACGCGCAGCGTTGGACTTCGGTCGGCGAGAAGACGTCGCTGCGCGCTTCCGGTTTGTCGGCCGGCGGAGCCGGCTTCATCACGTAGAATGGTGCGCCCTGCGGGTCGGCGACCATGGCGATGCGGCCGACATTGGGGATGTCGGTCGGCGGCATCAGCGCGCGGCCGCCCGCCGCCTCGATCGCGGCCACCTTGTCGTCAACGTTCGCGACGTTGACGTAGCCAAGCCAGCCGGGCCGAGCGCCATGCTCGCGCATCTCATCGGTGATCGGCAGCACGCCGCCGGCCATTCCACCATCGGACCTGCCGATCATCCGATAGCCATTATATTCCGCGACCGCTTCGCCGATGCTCCAGCCCACGACCGCGTCGTAGAAGGTCTTCGCGCTCTCCGGATCGCTGGTCATCAGCTCGTACCAGATGAAGTCGCCCTGCCCGATCGGGCCCGATCGATCTTGCTTCTTGGGCGCAGACGCAACCTCTCGAACGTCAGTCATCGTCCGATCCTCCTCTTTTCCGAAATTGAACGCCGTGGTCAGGCGGTGATAGGCGCCTGCTGCTGGACCTGCTCCTGAGCGGTATCCACGATCTTGTCGAAGCCGCCCCAGAACATGCGCTGTCCTGCGAACGGAAGCTCGCCCTGAGGCCGCAGGCTTTCATCGGCCATGATCTTGCCCCAGGCCTGGTCGCGGGTCGCCTTGTCCGGCCATTCGATGAAGGAGAAGGCGATGGTCTCGCCATCCTCTGCTTTGACCGCGCGATAGAAGTCCGTGACCTTGCCGTGCTGGACGTCGTCAGCGAGGCTTTCGATCACCCGGTTCGCACCATGCTGGATGAAGACCTTGGCCATCTTGCTGGCCATTGCGCGATATTGGTCGCGCTTGTCGGCGCGGACCGGCACGATCATCCCGTCGGTGTAGTTGCCGCCCGGGCTTCCTTCCTCGACGATGGCTTCAAATCCGCCCATCACCATGCGCTTGCCGTCGAAGGGCATTTCCTTGCCCGCCATTTCTGCGATCTGCGGATCGCTCATGAATTTCTCGTTTGCCGCGTCGCGCGCCTGGCGGTTCGGATATTCGAACCAGGAGAAGACGATTTTCTCGTCGGGTTTCGCGTCGACCGCCTTGCGGAAGTCCGTCACCTTGCCCTCGGCTACATCGCTGTCCCAAGATTCGACCATCCGGTTCACGCCGATTTTCCCGACGAGCGGCGCGAAGCCGGTCGCATGTTCGCGGTACGCGCTTTTGTTGCGCTCTGGGACCGGGACAATGAATCCTTCGAAGTAGGTCATGCTGCCTCTCCTTGCGGTTCGTGCTCGCGATAGACCGCGAGCTGGTCGGACAGGGCCTGCTGGAAGGCCGGACGCGCTTCGCCGCGTTTCACGTAGGCGGCGAGATTGGGGAAGTCGGCGAGCTGGCGGCCTCGATCGGCGATCCTCATGACCGTGACCATCATCAGGTCGCCGATGGTGAAAGTGTCGCCGTCGAGCCACTGCCGTTCGCCAAGGCGGTCGGAAAGCTGCTGGAGCCTCAACCGGGCAAAATTGTCGAAGGTCGGCTTGGCCGCTTCGGCCCATTCCTGGTCCGCCCAGAAGCTATTGAGAAGGGCTCGGAACTGGACGAACGGCTCGACGCTGCTCAACGCCGCATAGCTCCACTGGATCGCGCGATATCGTCCCTGCGGATCGCGGGGCAGGAGCTTCTCGCTCCGCTCGGCAATATATTGCAGGATCGCGCCGCTTTCGAAGATCTGGACATCGTCATCTCGCAAGCACGGGACCTGGTTGAACGGCTGATCCTGCAAATAGCCGGGCGGTCTTTCCGCGCCGATCAGCCGGACGCGATAATCGAGCCCAACCTCTTCGAGCGCCCAGCGGACTCTAAGGTCCTTGACCAGCCCGCGAGGGCCTTCGGGCACCCAGCGGAACGCCGTGACCTCGATCGCCGCATTGGGGTCGATTGGCATTGCTTCCTCCTAGGCCCGGATTGTTACGCTGCCGCTTGGTCTTCGACGGGATGAGCGCCTTTTTCGGCGAATTCCGGGTCCATCCACATTGGCGACCACTGATGCCCGTCGGGATCTTCGAAGTCGCGCCCGTACATCGGCCCGCCCTTCGTCTGGTCCTCCGGCGACACGTCGATCTTGCCGCCCGCCGCACCCGCGGCATCGGTGATCCTGTCGACCTCCGCCGGGCTCTCGCATGAGATGCACAAAAGCACCTGACTGCTGTTGCTGGCGTCCGCAATCGGCTTGCGGGTGAACGTTCCATAAAAGGGGTGAGTGAGAAGCATGACCGAGATGGTGTCGCTGAGCACCATCATCGCCGCGGCATCGTTCGAGAACTTGGGCTCGTTGCGAAAGTCGATCGCTTCATAGAAGCGCTTCGAGCGCTCAAGATCCCGAACCGGAAGGTTCACGAAAATCATCCGCGTCATCGTTTTTCTCCCCTGGCGACTCGATTCGCTTGCGTTTTGCGCCTTGAAGTCATAAATTGCAACTGTGGAGTTAGAAAAAATAACTAAACTTCGGAAAATGGAGGATAAGCGGCGCTATGAAGACGCCTGCGGGCTGGCGCATGCGATGGAATTGCTCGGCGAGCGGTGGGCGATGCTGGTGCTTCGTGAGCTCGCCTACGGCCCGCGCCGCTTCTCCGAGCTCAAGTCCGACCTCACCGGCATCAGCGCGAACGTGCTTGCCCAGCGCCTCACCGAGCTCGAAGCGCGCAACCTTGTGCGCAAGACAAAGCTCGCGCCGCCGGCATCGATCCAGGTGTACGAGGCGACCGAATGGGGACTGGAAGTCGTCCCGTTGATTGCGTCGCTCGGCCGCTGGGCGGCGCGAAGCCCGTGGCACAACCCGACGCTTCGGATGAGTCATGTTTCCGTGATCATGTCGCTTCAGACGTTGATTTCGGCCGAGCTCGCCGCGGGCATGTCAGCCCGGATCGGCTTCCATTTCGGCGACGTCGATTATGTGACAATCGTCCGTGATGGCAGGCTCGAGGTTGAGCGCGCGCCGGTCAAGGATTGCGACGTGGTCTTCAAGGGAACGCCGAGCGAGATTGCAGCCGTGATCCACGGCGGCGCGCCACTTGAAATGGTTGAAGTGAAGGG
>DATCJM010000384.1:0-8920 GCA_036562805.1 Sphingomicrobium sp. | reverse complement strand
CGACAGATTGTCGGTCGGCTGAAACAGCATTTGGCCGCGCAGCATCCAGCGGTCGCGGTCGTTGATGCGGCGGCCCGAAATGACGTCCTTGAGGAAACCGTCGCGCTTGTCCCAGACGCCGTCGAGGCGCAGCGCCACCGTGTCGCTCACCGGGCCCGTCGCACTTGCCTCGATGCGGCGGAATCCGAAATTGCCGAGGTCGACCTGGCCGCTGACTTCCGGCGTGAAGCGCGGCTTCGCGGTGATCACGGAGATGAGACCCGCCGAGGTGTTGCGCCCGAACAAAGTGCCTTGCGGGCCGCGCAGCACCTCGATGCGATCGATCGCGCCGAGGTCGGTCAGGCCGATGCCGGTGCGCGCGCGATAGACACCGTCGATGAACAGGCCAACGGAGCTTTCAAGGCCGGGGTTGTCGCCGACCGTGCCGACGCCGCGGATGCGCGCAACCGCCGCGCCCGCTTCGGACGAGGTCGAGGAAACGAGCAGCGACGGAGCCACCTGGTTGAGCTGGCGAATGTCCGTCGCGCCCGTGTAGAGCATGTTTTGCGCGGTGACGGCGCTGACCGCCATCGGAACGTCCGACAGCGCCTGGTTGCGCCGCGTCGCGGTGATCACGATGTCCGCCGTGTCGACCGGCTGGTTCTGGCGCGCCTGGTCCTGGACAGCGGCGCCTTCGGTCGCGCCCTGCGTCGGCTTCGCCGCCTGCTTGTCGGTATCGGTCTTGGAAACAGCCGTCTGAGCCAATGCCGGGGTCGCAACAGCGACCAGCCCGGCCGAAAGCAGCCACGCGGACTTGCGGATCATGTTTTCTCTCCCCCTGGGCGCTGCAGCGCCTAGTCGGGAGGAAAGCTAACGCCGATCAGGAATCAAAGGAAGCGATTGCGGGCGTGGAACGACAGTATCGGAACGCCTGCAGCAATTTGGCAACACGCGTGTAAGTAAAGGTCATTCGGACGCGTAGCTCTCGAGATACCCGCACTGGCTACAGCGGTAGGTGGCGGCGGGGATATTTCGCCGGCCGCCCAGCTTGAGGCCGGTCCAGATGCTGAACTCCGGCGCGTTCTCGATCCACTTGATCGGACCGCGTTTGCCGTATCCCTCGTCGAGAAGATAACCGATGTCCATCGAGCCGCCGCAGCGCGGGCAGGAGGACGGGGGGCGCCCATTATTTCGGCGCGAGCACCATCAGCATCTGGCGGCCTTCCATGCGCGGGTGCGCCTCGACCTTCGCCATTTCGGCGGTCTCTTCCTGCACCCGCCGGAGCACGGCCATGCCGAGCTCGCCATGCGCCATCTCGCGGCCGCGAAAACGCATGGTGACCTTCACCTTGTCGCCCTCCTCGAGGAACTCGAACACCTTCTTCATCTTGGTGTCATAGTCGTGGTCGTCGATGTTCGGACGCATCTTGATCTCCTTGATCTCCTGCGTCTTCTGCTTCTTGCGCTGCTCGGCGGCCTTCTTTTGGGCCTCGTACTTGAAGCGGCCGATATCGAGGAACTTGGCGACCGGCGGATCGGCATTGGGCGAGATCTCGACAAGGTCGAGCCCCACGGACTGGGCCTGTTCGAAGGCTTCGCGCGTATACATCACACCCAGATTTTCGCCGTTTTCATCGATCACCCTTACCTTGGGCGACTGGATGAATTCATTGTAGCGGGGGCCGCTGAATTGCGGCGGCGCCTGCGGGCGGCGCGGATAGGGCGGCGGTATATGCAGTCTCCAAATTGCTGTTCGTCAATCGAGCGAGTTAGGCATTCGTTCCGCCGATGAAAAGTCCGCGTGAACAAATGTGAGTCTTTTTTGCCGTGACCTGTGGCGGACTCGCGTCAGGCGCGCAGGTCAGGCGGGACCGCTTCGTCCCGGATCATCGCCACCGCGTCCTCGAGACTCATCATCTTCTGGTGCTCATCGCTGCCGAGCCGCCGAAGCGCAACGGTGCCTTCATCGGCCTCGCGCTTGCCGACGACAAGGAGCAGCGGGACCTTGGCGAGACTGTGCTCGCGCACCTTGTAGTTGATTTTCTCGTTCCTGAAGTCCGTTTGAACGCGAATGCCCGCCGCCGCGAGCTTTGACGCGACCTCTTCCGCATAGCCATCCGCGTCCGAAACGATCGTCGCGACGACCGCCTGCACGGGTGCGAGCCAGAGCGGGAACTTGCCGGCATAATGCTCGATGAGGATCCCGATGAACCGCTCGAACGTGCCGAGGATCGCCCGGTGGAGCATCAGCGGATGATGCTTCTCACCGTCTGCGCCGACATAGGTCGCGTCGAGGCGTTGCGGCATTTGCGGGTCTAGCTGCAGCGTCCCGCACTGCCAGGTGCGGCCGATCGCGTCCTGCAGGTGGAATTCCAGCTTCGGCCCGTAAAAGGCGCCCTCGCCGGGAAGCACCTCATAGGCGAGGCCGGTTTCCTTCAGCGCGGTTTCGAGGTCCGCCTCGGCTCGGTCCCATTCCTCGTCGGTCCCGATGCGCTGGTCGGGCCGGGTCGCAAGCTTCACCTGATAATCGGCGAAGCCGAGGTCGCGGTAGATCGAGTCGAGAAGCGCGCAGAATGCCTTCGTTTCCTCGACCAGCTGTTCGTGCGTGCAGAAGATGTGCGCGTCGTCCTGGGTGAACTGGCGCACGCGCATGATGCCATGAAGCGCGCCGTGCGGCTCGTTCCTGTGGCAGCAGCCGAATTCCGCGAGCCTGAGCGGAAGCTCGCGATAGCTGGTGATACCCTGCTTGAAGACCTGGATGTGCGCGGGGCAGTTCATCGGCTTCAATGCCATCAAATCGGCGTCGCCGGTGATGACCGGCTTGCCCTCGTCGGTGCCAGGCACTTCGTCGGGGACGACGAACATGTTCTCGCGGAACTTGCCCCAGTGACCGGAGAGGACCCACAGCTTTGAATCGATCAGCTGCGGCGTCTTGATCTCGTTGTAGCCCGCGGCATCCAGGCGGCGGCGCATATAGGCTTCGAGCTGGCGCCAGATGATCCATCCGTTGGGATGCCAGAAGACGCTGCCGTGCGCTTCACCCTGAAGATGGAACAGGTCCATCTCTTGGCCGATCTTGCGATGATCGCGCTTGGCCGCTTCCTCGAGACGGACCAGGTAGGCGTCGAGCTGCTTCTTGTTCAGCCACGCCGTTCCGTAGATGCGGCTCAGCATCGGGTTCTTGGGATCGCCGCGCCAATAGGCGCCTGACACCCGCGTCAGCTTGAACGCATTGGGATCGAGCTTGCCGGTCGAGGCAAGGTGCGGCCCGCGGCAGAGGTCGACCCATGCGTCCTCCCCGTCGCCGGTGCGATACATGCTGATCGTCTCGCCGTCGGGCAGCTCCATCACCCATTCGGCCTTGAACTCTTCGCCCTGCTTGACGAAGAAGTCGCGGACCTGCTCGCGCGACCAGACCTCGCGCACCAGCGCTTTGTCAGCCGCGATGATGCGCCGCATCTCATTCTCGATCGCCGGGAGCTCTTCCTCGGTGAAGGCGCCATGCTCGGCCGTCGGAGCGAAGTCGTAATAGAAGCCGTCGTCGGTCGCCGGGCCAAAGGTGATCTGCGTGCCCGGGTAGAGGTTCTGGACCGCCTCGGCGAGCACGTGCGCGTAATCGTGGCGAACCAGTTCGAGCGCGTCGGCCTCGTCCCGCGACGTGATGAGCGCGAGCTTCGAATCGCCTTCGAACGGCCGCATGATGTCGCGCACTTCGCCGTCCACGCGCGCGGCGAGGGCCGCCTTGGCGAGCCCCGGCCCGATTGCCGCGGCGACGTCCGCGGGCGTCGACCCCTCGGGCATTTCCCTGACCGAACCGTCGGGCAGCGCGATTTTGAACATCTTCGTCATCGAAGGCGCATGTAGCGACGGAGGAGACGCACCTCAACGGGAGCCGCGGTCGAACAAGCAGGTAAAGGTCGCTTGACAGGTTGCACCGCGTGAAGTAAAGCATACTTGTCAACAGAACAAGGATACTTGACATGATTCGCACCGTTGCCGGCAGGCGCTACAATAGCCGGGTTGTCTGGCTCAGCCTCGCTTATGCGGCGTTCCTGCTCTTCGCCGTCTATGGCTTCAAACATCACCTGCTTCATGGCCCCATCGCCTATCTCAGCGCAGTGCTGCCGGCGCTTCCCATCATCGGCATCTTCGGTGCGATGGGCCGCTATCTCCTTGAGGAGAGCGACGAATATATCCGGATGGTCCACGTGCGGCAGACGCTTTGGGCGACCGGCTTCGCGCTCAGCGTGGCGACGATCTGGGGTTTCCTCGAAAGCTTCGAGCTCGTCGGCCATGTCGAATCATTCTACATCGCCGTATTGTGGTTCCTCGGCCTTGGCGTCGGCTCGGTGATGAACCGGCTGACGCTCGGGACTTCGGTCGACTGCTGATGGAAAACCGCCTTCGCGTCCTCCGCGCCGAGCGCGCCTGGAGCCAGCAGGACCTCGCCGAGCGGATCGAAGTGTCGCGTCAGAGCGTCAACGCGATCGAGACCGGCAAATATGATCCTTCGCTGCCCCTCGCCTTCCGAATCGCCGAGCTGTTCGAAGTGCCGATCGAGGAGATTTTCGTCTCCCCGTCGCGGCACAGCTCCAAGGCGATCTAGGCAGTTTCGGTCCGGCCGAGCGCTTCGTCGAGGATGCGCTCGGCCTGGACGAACAATTGAGTATCGACCACGACACCCGAAGCGGCGGCATTCTCGCGCACCTGCTCGGGCCGTGAAGCGCCGATGATGGCCGAGGCGACGTTCGGCTCGCGCAGGACCCAGGCAAGCGCGAATTGCGGAAGCGTCAGCCCGGCGTCCTCGGCGAGCGGCTTCAGACTCTGGACCGCGCGCAGGACCCGCGGCTCCATCAGCCGGTCCATGAAGCCGCCCATTTCATCGCTCGCGGCGCGGCTGTCCTTCGGCGGCGGCCGGTCGGGATCGTACTTGCCGCTGAGCACGCCCTGCCCGAGCGGCGACCACACGATCTGCGAAATGCCGTTCGCGGCGCAAAGCGGGATCACTTCATCTTCGGGTTCGCGCCACAGCAGCGAATATTGCGGCTGGCTCGACACGAACCTGGTGACGCCCGTCAGGTCCAGAGCCGCCTTGATGCGCTCGGCAGGCCATTCGGAAAAGCCGATGTAGCGGGTCTTCCCGCTTTCGACCGCGCGGGTCAGCGCTTCCATCGTTTCCTCGAGCGGGGTGTCCCAGTCGTAACGGTGGCACTGGTAGAGATCGACATAATCGGTCTGCAGCCGCTTCAACGACGCATCGAGCTGCTTTTCGACCTGTTCGCGCGACAGCCCGCGATCGGTCGCGCTCATCGGAAAATAGAGCTTGGTTGCGAGCACATAAGAGGTGCGGTCGCGTCCTTTCAGCGCGTCGCCGAGGAAGGTTTCGGCGGCGCCGCGGCCGTAGATGTTCGCAGTGTCGATGAAGTTGATGCCCTGCTCGAACGCCTCCTCGAGGCAGGCCCGCGCCTTGTCGGCTTCGACGCCAACTCCGTAGGTCAGCCACGAGCCGAGCGAGATGTCGGAGACTTCGAGATCGCTGTCGCCGAGCTTGCGGTATTTCATCGGATAGGGCTCCTCCGCTAGAGCGCCGGCCGTGGCAGAGATCGAATATCTGGACGTAAGCGGCCGCTCGATCGCTTATCGGCTGCGCCCGGGAAATGTTCCAACCCTGGTCTTTCTCCCCGGCTACGCTTCCGACATGGAAGGCACGAAAGCAGTAGCGCTCGACGGTTTCGCTGCCGGGCGCGGCCTTGCGATGCTCCGCCTCGATTATTCGGGGACGGGCTCTAGCGCGGGCCCCTTCGAAGTCGGCACTCTCGCGCTTTGGCTCGAAGAGGCGCTCGCCGCCGTCGACCGGCTCGCGGAGGGGCCACTGATCCTCGTGGGCTCGTCGATGGGCGGATGGATTGCGCTCCATCTTGCCTTGCTCCGCTCCGAACGGGTGACGGCGCTGGTCGGCATTGCGGCCGCACCGGTCTTCACCGAGTGGGGCTTCACGAACGAGCAAAAGGCCGCGCTGGCGAGGGACGGCAGGCTCGAGGAGCCCAACCCTTACGGCCCCGACCCTTCGATTTTCACCCGCGATTTCTGGCAATCGGGCCAGCACCTGCGGCTTCTGGATGAGGATATCGCCATCACTTGCCCGGTGCGCCTGATCCACGGCGAGCTCGATCAGGAGGTCCCCGTCGACATTGCGTTCCGCCTGATGCGGCAGCTGCGTTCATCGGATGTCCAGCTCAATGTGCTCAAGGGCGGAGGACATCGCTTGTCGGGCGCGCATGAGATCCGCGCGATCCTTGGCACAATTGCCGCCTTGTTGGAGCCATCAGCTTGATCCTTTTGCTAGCAGCATCGCTCGCGAGTTCCGCTCCGGCGGCCGCTCCTGCTTGCCCCGATCTCATCACAACGGAGGCGCTGGTCTGCCGCGCCCTCGACGCGCAGAAGGACGGCGACAATGAAGGAGCGGCCGAAAGCTTTGAGGAAGCCGCCAAAGCCTCGTCCGACAAGGACCCGAGGACCGCGCGCATGTGGGCAGCCGCGGGCAATCTGTGGATCGCGGCGAACCAGCCCGGCAAGGCCGCGCTCGATCTCGACAAGGCGCTTGCGCTTCCCGGACTCGAGGCCGAGCAGCGCGGGGAGGCATTGCTCGACCGTGCCCGCGCCGCCGAAGCCCAGGACGATCTTAAGACTGCGCGTGCTCGCGCCAACGAAGCGGCTCAGACGGTCGGGGACGATCCCTTTTTCTGGTATTTCTCCGCAGCGCTCGCGATCCGCGAAAACGACCCCGGCACGGCGACCCTGGCGATCGGCAAGGCGCTGAGCCTCGCGCCTTCTGATCCGACCATTCTGTTCGAAGCCGGTCACGTCGCGGACTTTACCGGCGACGACGACAAGGCGCGCGGTTACTGGATGCGGGCGGCTGCCGCCGATCCCAACGGCCAGATCGGAAAAGCCGCGGCCAAGGCGGTCGAAATGCTCGGCGTCGCGCCGACCGTGAAATTGGACGCGACCCCGCCTAAATAGCGCCGATGCGCTTTCTCCATTCGATGCTTCGGGTGAGCGACCCGGCCGCGACGATCCGCTTTTTCGAGCTTCTCGGCCTCGAGGAGCGACGCCGGATGGACAATGAGGCGGGCCGCTTCACGCTGATCTTTCTCGGCGTGCCGGGCGATGAAGGCGGCGAGGTCGAGCTCACCTACAATTGGGACGACGAGGCATATGGCGGCGGCCGCAACTTCGGTCACCTCGCCTATGAAGTGGACGATGTCTACGAAACTTGCCGTCGGCTGATGGACGCGGGTGTCACGATCAACCGGCCGCCGCGCGATGGGCGCATGGCCTTTGTCCGCAGCCCCGACCGAATCTCGGTCGAATTGCTTCAGAAAGGCGCCGCGCTGGTCCCGGCCGAGCCCTGGAGCTCCATGCCCAACAGCGGCGAATGGTAGGCTGGCCCGACCGCCGCTTCGTCGGGCTGGTCGGGACCGAGCACCCGATCATCCAAGCGCCGATGGCGGGCGCAGGCGGCGTCGACCTGTGCGTCGCAGCGATCGAGGGCGGCGCGCTCGGGTCGCTTCCCTGTGGCATGCTCTCGCCGGACGACGTTCGGCGACAGGTCTCGCAGGTGCGCGCAAGGACTGACGGGCCGTTCGCGCTCAATTTCTTCTGCCATCACATGCCCGAAGGCGTCGACGACAGCGCGTGGCGTGCGCTGCTTCAGCCTTATTATGACGAGTTCGGCGTCGCGCCTGGAAATGGCGGAGCGATGCGGCTGCCGTTTGACGCCGACATGGCCGCGGTTGTCGAAGAACTGAAGCCGCCGGTCGTCAGCTTCCATTTCGGTCTCCCTGCCTCTGCGCTCCTCGATCGTGTCAAATCGACTGGGGCTGTAATCATCGGCAACGCGACGACCGTCGAGGAGGCGCGATGGCTGGAAGAGGGCGGCGCCGACGCAATCGTCGCTCAGGGGTTCGAGGCGGGCGGCCATACCGGCCGGTTCCTCGGCTCCGACCCCGCCGAGGCGATCGGATTGTTCGCACTGCTGCCGCTCGTCGCCGATGCGGTTTCCGTTCCGGTAATCGCCGCCGGCGGCATTGGCGATGGACGAGGAATTGCCGCCGCATTGACGCTGGGCGCCAGCGCCGTTCAGCTCGGCACCGCTTATCTTCACTCGCCGGAGACCGGCATCAGCACCGTACATCGAGAGCGGCTGCGCGACGGTCGCACAGTTTTCACCAACCTCTTGTCTGGCGGCCTGGCGCGAGGCCTGCGCGGGCGTCTCATCGACGACCTCGGGCCGGTGCGCGAGGAAGCACCGCCTTATCCGCTCGCGAGCGCCGTGCTTGCACCGCTCCGGGCAGCCGCGGAGAGGCAGGGCGAATATGGGTTTGGGCCGATGTGGGCCGGTCAGGCAGCTCCGCTCGGGCTAACGCTTCCTGTGGCGGAGCTGACTCGAAGGCTCGCAGCGGATGCGCTGGCGATCCTCGGGACGCGGAGCTAGACGGCGAGCATGGAGATCGTCGCGGTCCCCGCTTTCGCCGACAATTATCTCTGGCTCGTCCATGACGAGGAAAGCGGCGAAACCGCCGTCGTCGATCCCGGCGACGCCGATCCGGTGCTGGCGGAAGCGGACCGCCGCGGCTGGACGATCGACCAGGTGTGGAACACGCATTGGCATCGTGACCACACAGGCGGCAATCTCGCGATCAAGAAGGCGACAGGCGCACGGATATCAGGCCCGGCCAATGAGGAGATTCCGGGCCGCGACATCACGCTTGGCGAAGGTTCCGAGGTCCGCATCGGAGGGCACGTCGGTCGTGTCGTCGAGGTGCCGGGGCACACGCTCGGCCACATCGCCCTGATCTTCGACGAGGAGCGAGTGGCATTCGTCGGCGACACAATGTTCGCGATGGGATGCGGCCGATTGTTCGAAGGGACGCCGGCG
>DATCJM010000367.1:0-5289 GCA_036562805.1 Sphingomicrobium sp. | reverse complement strand
GGAGCGTTGATGGCGGCCTAAAAGTCGACCTTGTCGTAGTGGCCGGGCGGGACGATCACCTCCATCCGCTCGCCTAAAAGCGGGCGGAAGCAGGGCCGGGACTTCATCACCGCGTACCAATCCTTCGTTTGCTTGTGACCGCGCCAGTCGAGCGCGCCCAGATAATCAATCACGCTGAGGTGCGCGGCGGCGGTGAAGTCTGCAAGGCTTAGTCCCGGTCCCGCAAGCCAGCGCCGGTGATCGAGCAGATAATCGAGATAATCGAGATGCTCCGACGCGGTCCGCATCGCCTGGCGCAGGATGCGCGTATCGGGCGCCTCGCGATTCACGAGCCGCTTCCTCATCCGCTCGTTCATCAGCGGCTCGACCGCTTCGCGGTAGAGCTTCAAGTCGAACCATTCGGTGACGCGCCGGATCTCGGCGCGAAGCGCGGCATTGCCGTGGATCATCGGCATCCGGTCGACCGTCTCGTCGAAATATTCGACGATCGGCTGCGAGCCGATGAGGGTTACGCCCTGATCCGGTTCGACCATCACGGGCGTTTCGCCGGCGGGGTTCAAATCGATGAATTCGTCGCGCTCCTCCCACGGGTTCTCGCGCACGAGTTCGTGCCCGATGCCTTTCTCGGCGAGCACGAGGCGGACCTTTCGGGAAAAGGGGCAGAGGGGGAACTGGAAGAGCTGCCACATGGCGAGGCAGCTTTAGCGCGTGGGCGCGGGGCGTCTAGCGCCTGGGATAATTGGGATCGGGAAGGTTTGACATCGCGCGCTCAAGCGACTTGCGGGCGCGCTGAAGGTCCTCGGTCACCTCAGGCACGGCCTCGCTCAACGCGCGGACGCTCTGCTCGATCTTCGGCCTCGCCGCCTCGATATTCTGCTGGAGGTGCTGATCGAACTGCGGGTCATTGCGGCGAGCGAGATCGCCGACGGTAAGGTCGCGCTCCGCGGGCGTCGGTGCGCGGCCTTCGAGCGCCGCCTGAATATTGCCGACGCGCATGTCGAGCAATGCCTGCGAAAGCGACTGCATGGAGTCGGTCAGGCGATGGACAGTGGCGGGATCCGTGAGCGCTCGCGGAATCGGGTTCGGCGCGGGTTGAGCCATCGCCGGAGCGGCGCAAAGGCTCAGCGGAAGAACGACGAGACTGTTACGCATCGCTAGTAAGTTCCTGATTTCCTTGGTCCAGTCTAGCTCATGCGGCGGCGAAGATAAACTCAGCTGTGGGGTACCGGGGTCTTCTCGTCGTAATAATCGGTCACCGCTGACTTGATTCGCGTCTCCAGCTCTTCGCGGTGCGACTCCACCACCGCCTCGACCAGCGGGAACATCTTGCCGGCCATGTCTGGTGCAACCTCAGTCCATTTGCGCATCACCGGGTCGTTGAGAAGATCAGCCAGCCGATTCAGCTCCGGCACGGTGAATTCGCTCGCATAGAGAGTTGCGATCGCTCGCCGGACGTCGGCAGAATCGACGATCGTCTTCTGCATGAAATCGGCTTCAATGCCTGTCAGCTGCTGGACCAGCGCGTCGTCCGCCTTCTCGCCGGTCTTTTGCTCGATCGCCTTGCGGAACATCGGACCGATCTGCGCGATCATGGCATCAGCAGTCTGGTGCATCATGCGGTCGTAGTTCATTATCGTAAGCATTCGGTCGGCGGCTTTCAGCCGCATCGGATCGATTGCTGATCGAGCGGCGGCCGGCTGTGGGGACGCCGCAAGGACGGGCACGGGCAAGCTGCAGGCGAAGATCGCCAGAACGATAAAACGGATACGCATGAGTCCCTCCCGCTAAGGCCTCAGCTTAGGATGGGATTAGTAGGCGTCAATCAGCGAGCGAAGAGCCAGACCAGGGCGACCGCGCCGACGATGATCCGGTACCAGGCGAACGGCGTGAAGCCGTGGCGCGAGATGTAGTGGACGAACGCGCGGACCACGACGAGCGCGACGAGGAAGCTCACGACGAGCCCGACTGCCACCGTCCCGAGGCCCACGCCGTGGGCACCGGCGAACATCTCGTGGTGATGCTTCACGAGCTCGAGCGTCGTTGCGCCGAGCATGGTGGGGATTGCGAGGAAGAAGCTGAACTCGGCGGCGGTCCGCCTCTCCACGCCCAGCGACAATGCTCCCATGATCGTCGCGCCGGAGCGGCTGACTCCCGGCACCATCGCCAGGCACTGCGCGATGCCGATGCCGATCGCGGTCTTCACCGGCATTCCGGAGACGCCGACCACATCGCTTCGCTTCGCCAGCCGCTCGATCAGGATGATCGCGATGCCGCCGAGGATAAGCATCACCGCGACGACCTTCGGGTCGCCGAGCAGGGCCTCGATATATTTCAGCAGCAGGATGCCAAGGATCGCCGAGGGCAGGAAGCCAATGAGGACGTTGCGGACGAACCGCCACGACATCGGCTCGCGCTTGAACAGGCCTTCGAGCACCGCCCAGAAGGTGCGCCAGTAAAGGACGACGATGGCGAGGATCGCGCCCAGCTGGATCATCACGTTGAACGCCGCCCATTTGTCGGCGTCGAAGCCCAGCAGCTCAGTGGCGAGGATCAAGTGCCCGGTCGAGGAGACGGGCAGGAATTCGGTGACGCCCTCGACGATGCCGAGAATGATGGCGATGAGCAGGAGCGGCATCGCTCAGGCGTGGCCGGTCACGAGGTCGCGGTCAAATTAATCCGGCGGCCGGCGAACTTGCCGCCGCGATGGAAGCGGCCGAGCCATTCGTATCCGACCGCGGCGAGCGGCGTCGGCTCGATCCCAAACGCTTCGAGACCCGGCGCGCTGCCGCTTGGCACATTGTCGCGCTGGAGCATCATCCACTGATCCTGGGTGAGCGGCGCACCGGGCAGCCAGCCGAGCTTCGCGATCAGGCCGGTGACAAAGTCGGGCATGTGCACGACTTCGGGCTTCTGATCGGTGATCTCGAGGATGGCGTGGTGAAGCTCGGCCATGCTCATTACCTGCGGGCCGGCGATCTCGTAGATGTTGCCGCCAAAGCGGGCCGGCTCGAGCGCGGCCATCGCAATCGCCTTGGCAAGGTCGCGGACGTAGACCGGCTGGAAATTGCGCTTCGACGCGACCACCGGGAGGAACGGCAGCCGGGCCATCGCGGCGAAGCGGTTGGTGAGATCGTCCTCGGGGCCAAAGACCAGCGACGGCCGGATGATCGTCGCAGACGGGAATGCATTGCGGACGGCCTCCTCGCCGTCGCCCTTGGTCCGGCCATAGTTCGATTGCGCCTCGCGGCTCGCGCCGATCGCCGAGACCTGGACGAGCGCGGCCGCGCCTGCGTCGCGCGCCGCCTCGGCGACGTTGCGGGCGCCCTCAACGTGGACCGAGTGCATCGCCCCGCCGAACACGCCGCAGAGATTGATCACCGCCGTCGCGCTCTTGACCGCATTGCGGACGCTCGCCGGGTTGGTGACGTCCGCCTTCTCGAAGCCGAACTGGCCGACCTGAGCCAGCGGCTGCAGGAAATAATCGTTTCGCGGGTTACGCGTCGCAACACGCACACGCACGCCACTCTTGAACAGGAATTCGCAGACGTAGCGGCCGATGAACCCGGCACCGCCGAACACCGTCACAAGCTGCTCGTTTGGCTCGATCATGGGGTGGCGCGATAGACTTCCCGTTCCTACGTTGACAAGGCGGGGCAGCGCCCCTTAAGCGCCGCCCCCTGCCAAACAGCTTGCACGTGCCCAGGTGGCGGAATTGGTAGACGCACCAGCTTCAGGTGCTGGCGCTCGCAAGGGCGTGGAGGTTCGAGTCCTCTCCTGGGCACCATCGCGGCGCGCAGTCAGTCCGGGGGACTGACGAGCACCGCGATCGCGCAACCTAGCTGATCAGCGGGTAAGGCAGGTCCAAAGCTATTCCGGCCCTCTGGGCGATGTCCCGCGCCCAATCGACGACCGGCTCGATTTCGGCACTGTGAGCGCGCAATCCCTCCGCGATGCGTTCGGCCCGCCGCTCGGGATTGAACGGTTCTCCCGTCTTGGCGTGGCGGTCCATGAGCCCGTCCGAAAGGCGTGCATCGACATCGAGGTCGAGCCGGAAATGCCTGGCTACGGCGGCCACTGCCTCGCGGATGTCTTTCATCAACTGACCGGTGGTGATCGACCCGGCCCTTTGCTGCCCGAGGCGAAGCGCGGCATCGACCATCATCTTCTGCATTGACAGCCAGGCCAGGGCGGCGAGCTGAAGGTCCGTGCGCTCGGCGAGGTCGCGGTCGCTCACTTTGCCGATGCCGAGGTCCGAATCGCTGATCGAGACGGCAATTTTCCGCGCGGACACCCGTCCCTCATGACCGCGAAGGGCGAGCGACAGCAGCATCTCCTCCATTGGCGTCTGCAGGCAGAGGATCTGCGATGTTGGCTGAAGCTCCGCCATCGAGGCGGCGAGGGCGTTCCCGACATGCGTCATCTTGCAGATGTTCGCCTCACCCGGACTGATCGGCCGGCTTAACAGCCGGGTCGTTTCCTCCAACAGCTGCGCCGATTTGGAATCTCCATTTTTCACGATGTCCGTGAGAACAGGCGGTTCCTGCAGCGTGATAGCGGTCCCCGGTTGGGCGAGGATCCTCCCGAGAAGGGTCGATCCGCCGAAGCCGAGGTGGAGGATGAAATGGAGGTCGGCTTGTGCCGACTGCATCGCCGCGAGCGCCGTGCGGGGGATCGCCCGCATCTCGTCCGGTGGCGGGTGCAGGTTGATCAGGAATGAGGTTTCGCGGTGGCGCTCTGGCGGGATGAACGCGAAGTAGAAATGGTCCTCCTTGAACCGCAGCGGAAACCAGCGGCCGTCGGCGACAGTCTCCTCGACAAGCTTGTCCATGCCTCTCCCTGATGCACTTGGCCCATGATTGCGAGCGCGAAGATTTGAATGCCGCCGCTCGTCCCCGCTAAGGTGCGCCGATGCCGCTCTACAGCCTCGGCGATCTCGCTCCGCAGCTGGCGCAAGGCGCCTGGGCCGCGCCATCCGCGGACCTCATCGGTGACGTGCGGCTGGGGATCCGGGCGAGCGTCTGGTTCGGCGCCGTGCTGCGCGGCGACAACACGCCGCTGATCCTCGGCGACGAGACGAACTTCCAGGACGGGTCGGTCGGCCACAGCGACGCGGATTTCCCGCTGACGATCGGCGCTCGGGTGACGGTCGGCCACCAGGCGATTCTTCACGGCTGCACGGTCGCCGACGATTGCCTGATCGGCATGGGCGCGCGGATCCTGAACGGCGCGCTGATCGAGCCCGAATGCATCGTCGGCGCCGGCGCGCTGATCACGGAAGGGAAGAGGTTC
>DATCJM010000081.1:0-2831 GCA_036562805.1 Sphingomicrobium sp. | reverse complement strand
ATCACCGGCGGCTCGCCGTGCCGAGCGACGTAGCGGCGATAGGCCGCATAGGCAGCCTCGAGCCCGCCCAAATCGGCGAGGTTCTCGCCCAGCGTCAGCTTGCCTTTGATGTGGACGCCCGGGATCGGCTCATATTGGTCGAATTGCGCGGCGAGCATGTTCGCCTTGACCTTGTACTTCGACGCAGTCGCCGGGGTCCACCAATCGCGCAAGCGCCCCTTGGCGTCGAACTGGCGGCCTTCGTCGTCGAAGCCGTGGCCCATTTCGTGTCCGACGGTGGTGGCGCCGGTCTCGCCATAATTGACCGCCGGGTCTGCGTTGGCGTCGAAGAACGGCGGCTGAAGGATCGCGGCGGGCACCGTGATCTGGTTCATCGTCGGGTCGTAATAAGCGTTCACCGTCTGCGGGGTCATTTCCCACAAGCTGCGGTCAACCGGGTGCGGGAAGCGCTTGAGCTCGAGCTGCCACTCGAAATCCTCGGCCGCGATCGCGTTCGCGAGCGGATCCGTGCGGCTCGTCTTGAGGTTCGAATAGTCGATCCAGTGGACCGGATGGCCGATGCGCGGATCGAAGGTTGAGAGCTTGACCAGCGCCGCCTTGCGCGTTGCTTCGTCCATCCATGCGGCGCCGGAGATTTTCTCGGCATAGGCCGCGCGCATGTCGTCGACCAGCTCCTGCGCCTGCTTGGCGGTTTCCGTCGGCCAGTACTTGGCGACATAGAGCTGTCCGACGGCCTCGCCGAGGCTCTGGTCGAGCATCTGGATGCCGCGTTTCCAGCGCGCCTGCTGCTGCGGAACGCCGTTCAGGGTCGTGCCGTAGAAGCCGAAGCGCGCAGCGTCGAAGGCCTTCGGCAGATCGTTCGCGTGATCGCTGATGAAGCGGAAGGTGAGATATTCCTTCCACGTCGAAAGCGGCACGTCGGCAATGCGCTTGCCGGCGGCGGCCACCGCCGTCGTTTCGGCAACGTCCACCGTCTTCGCCGACGACAGGCCCATCGAGCGCAATGTCTCGGCCCAGTTGAACTGCGGCGCGAGCTTCATCAGCTGCGCACGGTTCATCGGGTTGTGCGTCGCAACCGGGTCACGGCGCCGCTCGGGTGTCCATTGATCCTGCGACAGCTTGGTTTCGAGCGCGATGATCCGGTCCGCCCGCCCCTCGGGATCGGACAGCCCCGCGAGCTTCGAGATATCGACGATATACTGCCGGTAAGCAGCACGAATGCTGTCGTACTTGTCGCCCTTCAGCAGGTAATAATCGCGCGTCGGCAGTCCCAGCCGCGCCTGCCCGCTGCGGACCGTGTAACGCGTCGGGTCGTCCTGGTCCGCGGTAATTCCGATCCGGACCGGCGCCGCATATCCCGGCTGCGCCATCAGCTTCACCAGCTCGGGCCGCGTCTTCACGGCGTCGATCCGCGCGAGATAGGGCTTGAGCGGCTCGAGCGCGCGCGCCTCGATCCCGCTTTCGTCCATCCAAGCCGCATAAGCGTCGCCGATCTTGCGCTCGACGTCGGTGGTCGGGTTCGCGGAAACGTCCTCGACCATCTTGCGAACCTGAAGCTCGATCTGGTCGGGCAGCTCGTAATTATAGCCCGCGCCGGTCTTGTCGGCGGGGATCGGGTGGTTCTTCAGCCAGGTGCCTTCGGCATAAGCGAAGAAATCGTCGCCGGGCTTCACGCCGTTATCCATATCCTCGAGCGCGACGCCCCAGGTGCCATAGGCCGGCTTGTTCGCCGAAGCGGCGGGGGAGGCGATGGCCAGCGCGGCGCCAGCCACCATCAAGATGTTACGTGTCTTCATCCTTGCCTCCCCCGGCATTTTCAGTCGTGATTACCAGATGTGAACGCGCTGCTCCGGCGGCAGATAGAGCTTGTCGCCCGGCTGCACGTTGAACGCCTTGTACCAGGCGTCGACATTCCGAACGACGCCGTTGACCCGATACTTGCCCGGGCTGTGCTCGTTGGTGATGACTTGTTGGCGCTCGGCGTCTTCGCGCTGCTTTTCCTGCCACGCCTGGGCGTAAGCGATGAAGAAGCGCTGGTCGCCGGTAAGGCCGTCGATGACCGGCGATTCGCCATGCTTCGCTTCATACTTCTTGTATGCGGCATAAGCGGCCTCGACGCCCGAAAGGTCGCCGATATTCTCGCCCAGCGTCAGCTTGCCGTTCACGTGGAGGTCCGGCCACGGGAAGAAGCCGTTGTACTGCGCGACGAGCGCATCGGTCTTCGCCGTGAAGGACTTGGCCGCGCCCGGCGTCCACCAATCGCGCAGCTTGCCCTTCGGGTCGAACTTGCGGCCCTCATTGTCGAAGCCGTGGCCCATTTCGTGGCCGATGACCGCGCCGATCGCTCCATAATTGGCCGCTGCGTCCGCGTTCGGATCGAAGAACGGCGGCTGAAGAATCGCAGCCGGGAAGGTGATCTGGTTGGCCAGCGGATTGTAATAAGCGTTGATGGTCTGCGGATACATTCCCCACAGGGTCCGATCGACGGGTTTGGGGAAACGCTTCAGCTGAAGCTTCCAGTCGAAGTCCGCGGCCGCCATCGCATTGGCGAGCGGATTGCCCTTCACCACCTTCATCGACGAATAGTCGATATATTTGACCGGGTGGCCGATCCGCGGCTCGAACGCGGTTAGCTTCTCGAGCGCCGCGTTGCGGGTAGCCTCGTCCATCCACTTGTTGCTCGAGATGCGCTCGCGATAGGCGTCCTCGAGGTTGCCGATCAGCTCCTTCATCTGAGCCTCGGACGTGGCCGGGAAGTGCGACTTCACGTAGATTTCGCCGACGCCCTCGCCGAGCGCGCCGTTGACCGCCGCAACGCCGCGCTTCCAGCG
>DATCJM010000317.1:0-5738 GCA_036562805.1 Sphingomicrobium sp. | reverse complement strand
TTTGCCATGCTCATCACCGTATTCGCACGCAGCGACATGTCGGTCGCGCTCGTCTTCGAGAACAGCAACAGCGCCAAGCCCTTCATCTACAAGATCGCCGGGACGTGGGGGAACCACGAAGGCTCGATGCTGATGTGGGTGACGATCCTCGCGGTTGCCGGCGCGTTCGTCGCATTGCTCTCGCATCGGACGAGTGAGCGAACGCTCGTCGCTGCACTGGGAGCGCAGGCGGTGCTGGCGTTGGGGTTCTACGCGTTCCTATTGTTCGCGTCGAACCCATTTGCTCGGTTATGGCCCGCGCCGCCGGACGGGCAGGGGCTCAATCCGTTGCTGCAGGACCCCGGCTTGGCCTTCCATCCGCCGACGCTCTACCTCGGCTATGTCGGGCTTTCGGTGGCGTTCAGTTTCGCCGTCGGCGCGCTGCTCACGGGCGAGGTGGATTCGCGTCTGGCGCGCGCGATGCGGCCTTGGGTGCTGGGCGCGTGGATCCTACTAACGCTTGGAATCACCGCCGGAAGTTACTGGGCTTATTACGAACTCGGCTGGGGCGGTTACTGGTTCTGGGACCCGGTCGAGAATGCGTCGCTGATGCCGTGGCTGGCAGCGACCGCGCTGCTCCATTCGATCAACGTACTCGCCGCCCGCGGCGCGCTGAAGGCGTGGACGATGATGCTCGCCGTGATCGCTTTTTCGATGTCGATGGTCGGCACGTTCCTCGTCCGCTCGGGCATCCTGACGTCGGTGCACGCCTTCGCGATCGATCCGCAGCGCGGCACGTTCCTGCTCGCGCTTCTCTTCATCTACGTAGGCGCGGCATTCACCCTGTTCGCCTGGCGCGGTGCGAGCCTCAAGGAAGGCGCACCGTTCGAGGTCGTCAGCCGCGAGAGCGGGCTGGTGATCAACAATTTGATCCTGAGCGTCGTCCTCGGCGTCGTCTTCGTCGGCACACTCTACCCGCTCTTCGTCGAAGCGTTGAGCGGCGAGAAGCTTTCGGTCGGCGCGCCTTATTTCGACGCTGTCGCAGGCCCCCTTGCATTGCTGCTCGCCGTGCTCGTCGGGATCGGTCCGCTGATCGCCTGGCGGCGCGAGCGGCGGCGCGTCTTCAGGCTGCTCCAGGTCCCGGCGCTGCTCGGCGTCGGAGCGCTCGCGATCACCATCATCGTCTTCCCCGACATGCACATCCTGCCGCGCCTCGGTTTCACGGTCGCGGCCTATTTGGGCGCTGCGAGCATCCTTCCGCTGATTGGCCGCAACCCGCTACGTGCGCCACTCGCGACCTGGGGCATGGTCGTCGCTCATTTCGGAATCGCGATTGCGCTGGTTGGGATGGCCGCGAACGCCGCTTTCACCAGTGAGCGGCTGGGGATTGCCAAGCCGGGCGACGTGCTTAGCGTCGGCCCGTGGCTGGTGAAACTCGACGGTGTGATGCCGGTCGCGGGTAAGAATTTCACGGCTGTCGAGGCGGAACTTCGCGCCGGGCGCGGCGACCAGATCGTGACGCTGCGGCCGCAGTCCCGCTATTTCTCCGATCCGCCGACCGAGACAAGCGAAACGGCGATCCGAACTTTCTGGAATGGCCAGCTCTATACTGTCGTCGGCAAGCAGGACCCGTCGGGAGCATGGCAGCTTCGCTTGTGGTGGAAACCGTTCGTCACCTTGATCTGGGCCGGCGGAGCGCTGATCGCGATCGGCGGCGCGCTTGCGATGCTTGGGCGTTTGTGGCGGCTCGTATGGCGGCGGCGACCCGTCGCGGAGGAAGGGCGGCGGGAGCGCTACGCATGAGCCGCACGGCGCGCCTTCTTCCGATCGTCGTCTTGCTGTTGATCATCGCGGCGCTCGTCTGGCGGCTTGCGACGCCGGTCGACACGAACGTTCATTCGACCCTCGAAGGCAAACCCGTGCCGGCGTTCAGGCTTTCCCCCATTCTTCCGAACAAGCCCGCTCTTTCTTCGGCAGATCTCGCAACGGGCCAACCGCACCTCGTCAACATCTTCGCCAGCTGGTGCGTCCCTTGCGTGACCGAAGTGAAGGTTCTCCGGACGCTGAGCAGGCAGGGGGTGCCGATCGTCGGAATCGCAATCCGCGACCGCCCCGACGACCTCCAGAATTTCCTCCTGCGCAACGGCGATCCCTATCTGCGGATCGGAAGCGACCCGCAGAGCCAGGTGCAGATTTCGTTGGGCTCGTCGGGGGTGCCCGAGAGCTTCATCGTCGATGGCAGAGGGGTGATCCGCTATCAGCACATTGGGGCCATTGAACAATCCGACGTGCCGATGATCCTTGTCAGGGTGGAGCAGGCGCGATGAAACGGTGGCTGCTCGCTTTGGCACTGCTGACGGCTCAACCGCTCCTTGCCGACAGCAATATGCCGCCCGCTTACTGGTCCGACCGCCAGCTGCCCGATCCGGCGCAGGAGGCGAAGGCACAAGCATTAATGGAACAGATCCGATGCCTGGTGTGCCAGGGACAGTCGATCGCAGATTCCGATGCGGAGCTTGCGGGCGACATGCGCGATCTCGTGCGGCGCCGGATCGCCGCGGGCCAGAATCCAGACACGATCCGCGCATGGCTCATCCAGCGCTACGGCACATGGATCAGTTACAAGCCGACCGACGAACCTGCCGCATGGCCTCTGTGGCTCGCTCCGCTCGCGCTGCTCATCATCGGCGCGTGGCTGCTTCGTCGCCGAATCCGGATGCGCAAGCCATGATCGGGTTCGTCATGCTCATCCTGCTGATGTTGCTCAGCATTGGCGGCTTGTGGCTCATTCGCGTTCGCGGCGCAGCGCTCACGGCAAGCGCTGCAGCCGTTTTGATCGGCGGTGCAGGCTATGCGCTTCAAGGAAGCCCAGGGCTGCCGGCCGCGCCAGCGCAGAACATGGAGGCGCGCGATTTCTTCCCGCTGACGCAGGCGCGGCACGCTTTCTTTGGCGAGTTCTCGCCGGAGGAAAGCTGGATGCGGATGTCGGAAGCGCTGGCCCGCGACGGGCAGAGCACCGACGCTGTTGGAATCCTGGAAAATGCCGTCAAGCGATACCCAAGCTCGGCCCAGCTCTGGATCGGCCTCGGTAACGCGCTGGTCGATCACGCCCGCGGAATGACCCCCGCTGCGGAGCTCGCTTACAAGAAAGCCGAAGAAGTGGCGCCGGGTCACCCCGCTGCGCCCTTCTTCTACGGTCTCGCCCTCGCGCGTTCCGGGGACCGCGAGGGTGCGCTCGACAAATGGCGGCAAATCCTTGCAACCGCGCCCAAAGACGCGAGCTGGAGACCCTTGGTCGAGCAAGGCGTCGCGGCGCTTCAGACGCCGCCGACGCCACAGACGCCCTAGGCTCCCACCGGCTCGTATTTGAGGTCGAGCGCCTCGGCGACCGCTTCGTGCCGGATCTTGCCGTCCGAAACGTTGAGACCGTTCGCGAGGTGCGGATCCTGCCGCATTGCTTCTTCCGCACCGAGATTTGCGATCTTGAGCGCAAACGGCAGCGTCGCATTGTTGAGCGCAAAGGCGCTCGTCCGCGCAACCGCGCCCGGCATATTCGCGACGCAATAATGGATGATCCCGTCGACCTCGTAGACGGGGTCGGCATGGGTCGTGGCGTGGGACGTTTCGAAGCAGCCGCCCTGGTCGATCGCGATGTCGACGAGCACGCTGCCGCGTTTCATCGTCTTCAGCATTTCGCGCGTGACCAGCTTGGGCGCCGCCGCGCCGGGGACCAGCACCGCGCCGATCACCAGCTCCGATTCCTTGACCGCGTTGGCGATCGCAGCCCTCGAGGCATAGGCCGTCTTGATCTGGCTCGAGAAGAACATGTCGAGTTCGGCCAGGCGATCGTTGTTGATGTCGTAGATGGTGACGTCCGCGCGCATTCCGGTCGCCATTTGTGCGGCGTTAACGCCCGAGACGCCGCCGCCGAGAATCGCGACCTTGACCGGCGCAACGCCGGGAACGCCGCCCAAGAGAACACCGCGCCCGCCCTGTTCCTTTTCGAGGTAGTGCGCGCCGACCTGCACAGACATACGACCGGCAACTTCGCTCATTGGCTTGAGGAGCGGCAATGATCCGGTCTTCGACGTCACCGTCTCATAGGCGATGCAGATCGCGCCAGACTTCATGAGCCCAAGCGCTTGGTCCTTGTCCGCGGCGAGATGGAGGTAGGTGAACAGGATCTGCCCCGGTCGGAGCATCGCGATCTCCTGCGGCTGCGGCTCCTTCACTTTCACGACCATGTCCGCGGTTTCGAAGACCGACTTGGCGTCCGGCAGGATCTTCGCGCCGGCCTTCTCATAGGCACTGTCGGCGAAGTCGATTCCCTGACCGGCCTTGGTCTCGACGAATAATTCGTGTCCGTGAGCGACAAGCTCGGCAACCGAGGCTGGCGTCAGGCCGACGCGATATTCGTGGACCTTGATCTCTTTTGGCACCCCAATGCGCATTTAATCGTTCGCTCCGTCTGATGGTTGCGCGGGCCTATAGACGGGCTTTTCGTCCCTGTCCCGTCCGATTGCGGGGCCGAAACGGCAGTGCTAGTGGGGCGCGTCCGTGAGGGGGTCCGTCTCCCCGGTCCAAGGGATGCGAAGCCGCAGTCTGTCGAGTCTGAATCTCAACGAATGAGCATTACAGCGACTGGAGCCGCCGAAGCCGAGGCGCCACAGGACACAGCGCATGGCCATGCGCACGGTCCGCTCTACAAGCTCGTCATCGGCGCCATCGGCATCGTTTACGGGGACATCGGCACGTCGCCGATCTACGCCTTTCGCGAGACATTCGCCGGCCACCATGTCCTGATTCCGGACCGGCTGCACATCTACGGCGTCCTCAGCCTCATCTTCTGGACGATGATGATCATCGTGACGCTCAAATATGTGACGATCATCATGCGCGCCGACAACAAGGGCGAGGGCGGGAGCCTGGCCCTGCTCGCGCTGATCAACCGGACGCTCGGCGGGAAGAAACGCTGGACGTCCGGCATCATCATGCTGGGCGTGTTCGCGACGGCCCTGTTCTACGGCGATTCGATGATTACTCCGGCGGTGTCGGTGCTATCCGCCGTCGAAGGTTTGACCACCGTCCAGGTCGGCCTGCAGCCGTTCGTGGTCCCGATCGCCGTCGGCATCCTCATCGGGCTTTTCCTGATCCAGTCTCGCGGCACGACGAAGGTGGGACTTCTGTTTGGGCCGGTCATGATCCTTTATTTCGTGACCTTGGCCGTGCTGGGCGTGATCCACGTGATGGATGACCCGCGCGTCATCGTCGCCATGTTCAATCCGCTCAACGCCGTCCGCTTCTTCGCTGCGGACTTCATGCGCGCCTTCGTCGCATTGGGCTCCGTGGTCCTCGCGGTCACCGGCGCGGAAGCACTCTATGCCGACATGGGGCATTTCGGCCGCAAGCCGATCCGCGTGTCGTGGCTGTACTTCGTGCTCCCCGCGCTTCTGCTCAATTACATGGGGCAGGGCGCCATGATCCTCTCCGCCGATGCCCATACGGCGCTCGCGAAGGTCCGCGATCCATTCTTTTACATGGCGTCCGACATGTTCCGGTTGCCGCTGGTTTTGCTTGCGACCGCTGCTGCGATCATCGCCAGCCAGGCGGTCATCTCGGGTGCTTTCTCCGTCACTCAGCAGGCGATTCAGCTCGGCTTCGTTCCCCGGCTCCGCATCGCGCACACCAGCGAGAGTGCTGCGGGGCAGATCTATATTCCCGTCGTCAACTGGGCGCTGATGACGATGGTTATCCTGCTC
>DATCJM010000276.1:0-1603 GCA_036562805.1 Sphingomicrobium sp. | reverse complement strand
CGTTATTTCTCGGAAGAGGAGAAGGCCCATTGGGCGGAGCACCCGCCGCAGCCGGGCTTCGACCAGGCCGACTACAGCCGCAAATGGGCCGACCTCGGCAAACGGGTCGAGGCGGCAATTCCAAATGGGCCGGACAGCCCGGAAGCGCGGGCGCTCTACGACGAATGGCAGGCGCTGCTTGCGCCGTTCAAGGCGGTCGCAACGCCCGAGATGATGCAGGGCGCGACGCGCTTCTACCAGCGCATGGACGAATGGCACGGCGACGTGCCGCAAGCCCCGTTCACGCCCGAAGCCTTCCGCTTCATCCAGCAGATCGGGCGCAAGCGGAACGAGGGCTGACGGCTACTTGCGTTCGTAGGTGCCGACGAGCTCACCCTGGGCGATCGCGTGCTGGCGGGCGGCGTTCTCGACGTCGACCACCTTCGCATCCGCCGAGAGGCCGAGCTTGTCGGTGTCGAGCGCGAACAGCTTGAAATGATAATGATGCGGCCCGTGCCCCGGCGGCGGGCATGGGCCGCCGTAGCCGCTCTTGCCGAAGTCGTTATTGACCTCGGTCCCGATCTTCTTTCCGTCGCCGATGGACCGCGCCGACGCAGGGATGTCGAACACGCCCCAATGGCGGAAGGTGCCGTTCGGCGCGTCGGGGTCGTCGATCACGAGCGCAAAGCTCTTCGTCGCCTCGGGCGGCGCGCCCCAGCGCAGTACGGGGGTCTGGTCCGCTCCATCGCACGTATATTGGCTTGGTATCGGCTGGCCGTCCTTGAACGCGTCGCTGATGATATTGAGCTTGGTGAGGGTGGCATTGTCCACGGCCGCTTCTCCGTTCGATTGATCATTCCCGTGATTCGAAGCGCCGCAACTCGCCAGTGCGGCGAGCAGGAGCGCCGGCGCGAAGGTCGCGGAAATACGGGTCATGCAAGAGCCTCCTTTCCAAGGAAGCCAAACAGGAACGAGCCGTCTCCCGCAACCGTTCCGCTGTTCGCCCCATGCGGTTGACCCTTCGCCGCCCCGCGGCTATGTGCCCGCCCGTCCGAGCGAGAGGGATTTTTCGCTATCGCCGGGCAAAGAGCTGAACATTGCTCATCATGCGCGTCGCCAGGCGGCCCAATGTGCTGCTTCGGTTCCGCGCTTTTTCTGTTGAGCAAAGTAACCGCCGGCACTTCCGGCAAACATAAGGTGAAGGGCTTCATGCCAACGATCAACCAGCTGATCCGCAAGGGTCGCGAACCGCAGAAGGCCAAGTCGAAGGTCCCTGCGATGGAGCAGAACCCGCAAAAACGCGGCGTCTGCACCCGTGTCTACACGACGACCCCGAAGAAGCCGAACTCGGCACTGCGTAAAGTCGCCAAAGTTCGCCTGACCAACGGTTTCGAAGTCATTTCGTACATCGGCGGTGAAGGCCACAACCTGCAGGAACACTCGGTCGTGCTGATCCGCGGCGGTCGTGTGAAAGACTTGCCGGGTGTGCGTTACCACATGGTCCGCGGTGCACTGGATACCCAGGGCGTGAAAGACCGTAAGCAGGCCCGTTCGAAGTACGGTGCCAAGCGCGCTAAAGCAGCCAAGAAGTAATTCTTAGCCACTTTTGCCTAATTAATTTGTT
>DATCJM010000272.1:0-11444 GCA_036562805.1 Sphingomicrobium sp. | reverse complement strand
TTCGGCAATCGTCGCGGCCCTTCGGTTCAGCACCGAATCCGGCATGCCGAAAGTCCTCCTGCTGACCAGCACGCGCTCGGGCGAAGGTAAATCGTCATCGGCGTTGGCCCTCGCGCAGAACTTCGCGCGCCGCGGTAAGTCGGTTCTTCTGATCGACAGCGATCTCCGCAAGCCCGCGTTCAAGGCCGCGAGTGACAAGGTCGGCTTGAGCAAGCTGCTCACGACCGAGGAGAAGGTCGAAGACCATGTGGTCGAGACGCAGCATCCGAACCTGTGGCTGCTCCCGAGCGGACCGATCCCGCCGAGCCCCGCCGATCTCCTGTCGACGGGCCGCATCCGCAGGCTGATCGCCGAGGCAAGCGAGAAGTTCGAGCTGGTCGTCATCGACGGTCCCCCGACGCTCGGTCTCGCCGATGCTCCGTTGTTGGGCGCGGCGGCCGGCAGCGTGCTGTTCGTCGTTGAAAGCTCCCGCACCCGCACCCGCGCGGCTGTCGAGGCATTGAACCGTCTCGAGGCGACCGGGACGCATATCATTGGTGCGGTGCTGACAAAGGCGAGCGATACCGGCGGCAGCTACGGCTACGGCCGCTACGGCTATGGTTACGGCTACGGTTATGGGTACGGCTATGGCTACGGTTATGGCTACGGCAAGGGCAAGGTGAAGAAGACCGAGATCCTGATGATCCCGCAGTCCGAAGACGACACGCCTGCCGAGCCAGCAGCCGAGGAGTCCGACGCCTGATTATCGCTGGGGAGGCGTCGTGATCGTTCGGCGCGTTGCCGTCGCCGTCATTGCTGTCCTCCTCGCGATCCAGGTCGTGCGCAACGCCGCCGTGCAGGCGCTCGCCGTCGACAGGCCGACGGCTGCAGCGAAATTTTGGGCCGGCCATCCTTCGGTCGAAACCTCGCTTGCCCTCGCCGAGATCGGACGCGCGGCGCGCGAGCGGCGGCCGATCGACCCGCGGAACTTCGTCATGGTCAACGATGCGGCGATGAAAGCCCCGCTCGCCGCCGAGCCGTTCCTCGTTCGCGGCGTGCAGGCCCAGACCGCCGGCGATGCCGAGATTGCAAAGCAGGCATTCCTTGCCGCGCAATGGCGCGACCCCCGCTCGCTTCCGGCTGCTTACTTCCTCGCCGATTATTACTTCCGCAATCAGCAGGTTCTCCAGGGCCTGGAGCAAACCACACTGCTCGCTCGCCTGTCGCCGGGCGGCGCCGACGCGGTCGCTCCCTATGTCGCCGCTTACGCGCAGAATGCGTCGAACTGGCCCAAGATGCGCGCATTGTTCCGCTCACAGCAGGGATTGCAGGACCAGGTGCTCGCGGTCCTCGCGCATGACGGCCGCAACGCCAATGCTGTGCTTGCGCTCGCGGATCCGGCGCACCGAAAGCCCGACAGCCCGTGGCTTCCGACGCTGCTGCAAAGCCTCGTTGCAAACGGCGATTATGCGCGAGCGCGTGCGATCTGGTCATCGGTCGGCGGCGGCCACGCCGACGGCCAGCTCGTCTACGACACGTCATTCTCATCGCCCCAGGCGCCGCCGCCGTTCAACTGGGCGCTGACGTCATCGACCGTCGGCCTCGCCGAACGTCAGCCCGGCAGGCGCCTTCACGCGATCTTCTACGGCAATGAGGACGGCGTGCTTGCAAGCCAACTTGTCCTGCTCGCGCCCGGGGCTTACCGGCTGCAGATGCAGGTGGTCGGTGCGCCGGTGCATGCCGAGGCGCTGCGCTGGTCGGTGCGCTGCGATGGGTCGCAGGATCCGGTCGCGACCGTCAGCGTGGACCAGGCGGCGATGCATGGGATGAGCTTCGAGATCCCGGCCAACTGCCCTGCGCAGTGGCTCGAGCTTTCCGGACGCTCCGGCGATATCGCCCAGCAGTCGGACGTGATGATCACAGGTCTCAGCGTGACGCGAGCAGGGCCGAATGCTTAGCCGCGCCCGCAGCTTCGTCACACCGGCGTACCTTTTCGCGTGCCTCCTCATGGGCGGCAGCGCCCAGGGCATTTGGGCGAACATGATCCTGCAGCTTGCCGGCCTCGCGGTCATCGGCTGGGCGGCAATGGACAGAGGCGACGAGGGCTTGGCACCGTCGGCGTGGCAGTTGCTGGCGCTGACGGCGGTCGCGCTGCTGATCGTCGCGATCCAGCTCGTGCCTTTGCCGTCGTCGGTCTGGACTCATCTCGGGCCTCGGGCACGTATCGCCGAGGGTTTCCATGCACTCGGGCTGGCGCCGCCGCCCGAGCCCTTGTCCCTGACCCCGGCGTCGACGCTCAACTCGCTCCTCGGCCTGATCCCGCCGCTCGCGATTTTCTGCGCGATGGTCCGCCTCAAGGCTTATCGGCCGCACTGGCTCGCCATTGCGCTCATCGCCGGGACGCTCGCCGGCATCGCGCTGGGCGCTCTTCAGGTCGCGAGCTCGAACGCCGCGATCTCGCCGTGGTATCTTTACGACGATACCAGCGTGGGGAAGGGCGTCGGCTTCTTTGCGAATGCCGACCATATGGCGACACTGCTCGTCATCACGATCCCATTCCTCGCCGCCATCATCGGCGCAGCCAAGACCGCGAACATGCAGCGATATTCGGCCGTGGTCGCGGTCGCCGCGGGCCTCGGGCTCGTGGTCCTTGTCGGCCTCGCCCTTAACGGATCGCTGGCCGGCTATGGGCTGGCGCTTCCGGTGGTCGCAGCGAGCGCGCTCGTCATCCTTCCTGCAGCAAGCAAGCTGCGGCTGCCCATCATCGTAGTCGCTGTGCTGCTGATGATAGGTGCTGTCGTCGCGCTTGAGACGACCGCGATCGGCAGTCGCCAGATCGGGACGCATGCGAGCAGCGCGGTCGAATCGCGCTCCAACCTGCTGGCGACGACATCCCGCGCAGCCGCTGACTTCATGCCCTTCGGATCGGGTCTCGGGTCTTTTCCGAACGTCTATTCGCTCTACGAAAGCCCGCAGCAGGTGACGAGCATCTACGTCGTCCACGCGCATAATGACTATGTCGAGACGGCGCTCGAGCTCGGCCTCGCCGGCGTCATCCTCATGGTCCTGTTCCTCGCCTGGTGGTCGATGGCGGTGTGGCGCGCGTGGCGGACGGCCGAGGCCGGTCCCTTCGCCCGTGCCGCGGCGATCGCATCGGCTGCGATCCTCTTCCACAGCGCCGTCGATTTCCCCCTCAGGACCGCGGCGATCGCCGCCTGCTTCGGACTGTGCCTGGCGCTTCTCGCCGATGGCCGGGCCGCTCCACCGAAAGAGAAAGCGGCGCTCAGAAAACGGCGGCACCGCGAGTTCAAATAAGGCGGACTGGTGAGCCCAGCTGGATTCGAACCAGCGACCTACTGATTAAAAGTCAGTTGCTCTACCAACTGAGCTATGGGCCCACCGCCCAGCGCGCCTAGCCCCGCGGCGCTCGCCGGGCAAGGCGCGATGCCAGATGACGGATGGTCAGCGCGCCGACGGTCCAATTGGGTGCGATGGCCGCAAGCGGCTGGAGGACGAAGCTCCGCCGAGCCAGCTCGACGTGCGGAATCGTCAGCGACCGCGACCGGTATTTCCCGCCGCTCCACAGGGCGATGTCGAGGTCGAGGACGCGTGGCCCCCAGCGCTTTCCAGGGCGTCTGCCGAAGGCCCGCTCGATCCGCTTGAGCTCGCTCAGCATCCGCGGCGGATCGAGGTCGCTTTCAACCACTGCAACCCCGTTCGCAAAATCGCGGCCGGCCGGCCCGTGCGCCGGATTGATCATGATCGGTGATGCATCGAATAGCCCGAATTCTTCGTCCAACCGGGCAATAGCCGCTTCGACGACCTGCGGCGGCCGCCCATGGCGCCCGTGCGGCCGGTTCGACCCGATCGCGATCGCGTAGAGGTGCGTTGCGCCAGCCACGCGCATTCGCCTAGGTCATGCCAATGCCCTCCGCCAGCCCCGCGGATTTGTCTCCGATCCCCGGGTCGGAGCCCTCGCGCGATTGCCCCCGCTGTCCGCGGCTGGTTGCGCTGCGTAATGAGCTCCGCCTCGAGCATCCCGACTGGTGGAACGCACCCGTTCCGGCATTCGGCGACCTGCAAGCGTGGCTTGCAATCGTCGGCCTTGCGCCTGGCAAGCGCGGCGCGAACCGCACCGGCCGCGCGTTCACCGGCGATTACTCCGGCGAGTTCTTCTATTCGACCCTGGCCAAATTCGGCCTTGCGAGCGGTAATTATCGCGGGGAAGCGGACGATGGCGTAACCCTCGTCGGGGCCATCGTCGTCAACGCCGTAAGGTGTCTTCCCCCGGGAAATCGGCCGCTGCCCGCGGAAGTGCGCAATTGCCGCACATATCTCGAGCAATCCTTGGCTGCGCTGCCGAGCGTGAGGGTGATCGTCGCGCTCGGCCAGATCGCACACGGCTCGGTCGCCAAAGCGCTCGGCATCGCGAAGCCATCCTTCGGTCACGGCGCCGAAGCCGTTGGTCCCGACGGACGCGTCCTCTTGTCGAGCTACCATTGCTCGCGCCAGAATGTGAACACGGGAAGGCTCACGCGGCCGATGTTCGAAGCGGTCTTCGAACGAGCGATCGAGCTTGGGGGAAACTGATGGCCGGCGAACCGGAAAGTCTGCACACCAAGGAGTCGCTGAAGAAGCGCATCATCCGCCACGATTACGACCGGCTGCTGATGCTTTCCGACGGCGTCTTTGCGATTGCCATCACCTTGCTCGCCCTCGATCTCACGCTTCCCGTCAAGTGGGACGGAAGCGTCGAGGGGCTCGCGAGCGCGACCGGGCGGCCGCTCATCGGTTATCTTTTCGGCTTCGTCCTCGTCGGCGCCTTCTGGTTCATGCACCGCCGCACGTTCGCTCAGATGGAGCAGGTCGACGGCAGCGTCACCATCCTCAACCTTGTGTTGCTGGGCATCGTCGGGCTGACGCCATTCGTTGCCCGGATGATCGCCGAAGCGGGGCCAACGCGCGCGATGCCCTTCTACCTCGTCGAAGTCGCGGGTGTTCTCGGATCGGTCGCGCTGATCCGCGGCTGGGGAGCGATCCGTCCCGTCTTGCTTCACGCGCAGGTCGATCGGGCGCGCTGGCAGAGGGAACTTCTCCACCTCGCCGCGGCGACATTGGTCCTCGGCGCCGTCGGCCTGTGGGCCATCATCGAGCACCAAAAGCTCACCGGCAACTTGATGATCGCGCTGGTCGCAATCCTAGCCGGATCACGAGGTCTGCTGCGCCGCTTCGGAGATCAGATGTCCTCGACCAGGCGCCCGTAAAGCTCCGGCCTGCGGTCGCGGAAGAAGCCGAACGCCGCCCGGTGCTTCTTCGCTGCGGTGAGGTCGATCGTCGCCACCAGCACGCCCGTCTCCTCGGCTCCGAACTCGGCGAGGATGTCGCCGCGTTCGTCGCAGATGAAGCTATGGCCGTAGAAGCGCTGTCCGTGCTCGGACCCGATGCGGTTGGCGGCGACGACGGGCACGACGTTCGACACCGCATGGCCGATCATCGCCCGGCGCCATAGACGCGATGTGTCGAGGTCGGGATCGTGCGGTTCCGACCCGATCGCCGTCGGGTAGAACAGGATGTCTGCGCCCATCAGCATCATCGCGCGCGCCGTTTCCGGATACCATTGGTCCCAGCACACGCCCACGCCGAGCGTCGTATGCTCGGGTCCGTCCCACACCTTGAAACCGGTGTTGCCAGGCCGGAAGTAGAACTTCTCCTCGTAGCCGGGCCCGTCCGGAATGTGGCTCTTGCGGTAAACGCCGGCGATCTTCCCGTCGGGCCCGACCATCGCGAGCGAGTTGTAATGGTGCGGACCGTCCGCCTCGAAGAAGCTCGTCGGGATCCAGATGCCCAGCTCCTTGGCGAGCTCCTGCATGGCGATGACCGACGGATGTTCCTCCGTCCGCCTGGCAGTCGCGAACAGCGCCTCGTCCTCGACGCGGCAGAAATAATGGCCTTCGAACAGCTCGGGCGGAAGGACCACCTCCGCGCCCCTGGCAGCCGCCTCGCGCACGAGCTCGCCGACGGCGCGGATGTTCGCCGCCGCGTCTTCGGTGAAAGCGAGCTGCAGCGCAGCGACCGTGAGTTTCGTCATGCCGGGACCTGTTGAGAGATGCAGTGGAAGCTGCCGCCTCCGGTCAGGATGTGGTCGGCGCGGAGGCCGATTGCAACGCGGTCGGGGAAGAGGGCCTGGATCGCGTCGACGGCGGCACCGTCGTTCGGCGCGCCATATTGCGGCACGACGACGACTGCATTGCCGATGTAGAAATTCATGTAGCTGGCGGGGATCACGTCTCCATCCTCGCCGCTGATCCGGCCTGGCGACGGGATGATCGCGACGTCGAGGCCAGCGTCGGCAATCCGCCGCGCGGCGTCCGCATAAGCGGCGGCATTGGGATCGCCATCGGCCGCGGTCGGGATCGCTACCCGGCCCGGTGAGACGAAGCGCGCGAGATTGTCGACATGGCCGTCCGTGTGGTCGTTGAGCAGGCCCGAGCCGAGCCACACTACGCGCGATATGCCGAGGTCGCGCCGAAGCCGCTCTTCCGTCTGTGCGCGCGTCAGATTGTTGCGGTTGGGATTGAGCAGGCATTGCTCCGTCGTGACGATCGTGCCCGACCCGTCGCCATCGATTGCTCCACCTTCGAGGACCCAGTCGGCGCGCGAGAAGGGGAAGCGGCCGGCGCGTGCGAGGCGCTCGCCAATGTCCTGATCGCCGTCCAGGTCATACTTGCCGCCCCAGCCGTTGAAACCAAATCCCTGCGCACGCCTGTCCGCACCGGTGCCGACGATGATCGGGCCGGTGTCGCGCAGCCAGATGTCGCCGAACGGCTCGACGATGACCTCGGCGAAGGGCGCGTGCTGACGAGCGGCGTCGGCCGCGCCCTCGTGTGCCGCAACGAGCCGGACCGTCTCGCCGCGGCCGTCGGCGTGCACTGCCGCCGCGAATGCGGCGACCTCGCGCTCAGCTGGCTTGAGGTCGCCAAGCCAAAGGCCCGGATCGCTCGGAAAACCGATCCAAACCGCTTCGTGAGGCGCCCATTCGGGGACCGGTGGCATGAGAGAATCTGTCATCGGGCCGCCGCTAACAGCGGAATGCTCGACCGCCAAGCCAGCGCCTTCAGTGCTAAATACTTGTTAAAGCACAATATTAATTTTTTTCGTTCATCGCGGTGGAATGAAACTTCATTTCGGACTAAGGCGTTCAACCTTTCGCAGGGGCAGAGTCCCGCAATGCCAGGAGGATTACTATGGCTGGCCGGCGGTTTCGTGGAATGATCGGCGCTTTGATCGCCGGTTCGATGATCTTCAGTTCAACGGGAGCAATTGCGGCGGCGGCGCCAGCGCCGACGGCACAGGCCGACCCATGGGCTGTGCTTAGCGCGATGAGCGGCGGTGCCTCGGCGGCTGCCGTTTGCGGTGCTGCTGCGGCGGCTGCGGCGGCTGCAGTGCAGCCCGCGGCCGGGTGCGTCCTTCCGCAGGTCGACGTTGTCGCGCCTGTCGCGCAGGAACCCCCGCCGCCTCAGCCTATCCCGCCGGTAGCGCCGGAAAGTGCGGGATTGGGCATTAGCCCGCTGTTGCTCGCCCTTGCGGCGGTCGCGGCCGGTGTCGCCCTTTTCCTGATCCTTCATCACAAGCATCACAACAACAGCCCCGCGTAAGGCAATGATTCGCGGTCTCGGTCTGATCGAAAGGGAACAGGGATCATGAAGAGCTTTCTTGTACGCGCAGCGGTCGGAGCGACGGTCGCGGCAATGCTTCCTGCGGCCGCCTGGGCGCAGGCTCTTGGCGCCGAGATCGTCGGGCAGCCGATTTCTGTCACGACCAATGGAACGACGAACACCGTCTATCTCGATCCGGGTGGACAGCTGCGCATCATGACTCCGAACGGCAATACCGTTCCGGGCACCTGGACGGCCGCCAACGGCCAGCTCTGCCTGGGTGTTGGCGGCGCCAATGAGTGCGTGCCTTATACCTCGCCGTTTCAGGCCGGCACGCCGCAGACGCTGACCAGCTCGTGCGGTGCAACGGAGACCTGGCTTGCGCAGGCCACGAACCAGCCGCCGACGCAAGGCCAAAGGGGAGAGCGCGGCCGCTAGACGGCGCCTACGTTCTCGACGTCGGAATTATTGCGGTCGCGTCAGTCCTCTGACGCGGCCGCGAATTTTTTGTGCAGGCCGTCCATCGTCGGCTCGTGCGTCAGGTCGAGGTGGAGTGGACTGACGGTCACATAGCCGTCTGCGATCGCTTCGAGGTCGGTGGAATGTCCCGGCGTCTGCAGCATCGGGCCGAGCCCGAACCAGTAATAATCATAACCCCGCGGATCGGTGCGCTGGACGATGCGCAGGCGGCCGTAATCTCGCAGTCCCTGGCGGCATACGCGGATGCCCTTCACCTCTTCGGGCGGAAGGGCCGGGAAGTTGACGTTCACCAGCGTCCCCGCATCGGTCGGGTAGTCGAGCAGCGGACCGAGAACCCGGTCTGCCCAGGCTTCCGCCGCGGCGAACGGCACGGTGTCGCCCATGCCTTCGCGTGAATAGGCCTGGCTTAGAGCGATCGAGCGGACGCCGGCGAGCGCGCCTTCCATCGCCGCCGAGACAGTGCCCGAATAAGTCACGTCCTCGGCCAGGTTCGCGCCGCGGTTGATGCCTGACAGGATGACGTCCGGCGGCGTCTCCTTCATGATGTGGGCGAGCGCCAGCATCACCGCGTCGGTTGGCGTGCCGCTGACCGAGAAGCGGCGGTCGTCGTGGCGTCGCAGACGCACGGGCGTGGTGAGGGTGAGCGAATGACCCGCGCCCGATTGTTCTTCCATCGGAGCAACGATCCAGATGTCGTCGCTGAGCTTCCGCGCTACGGACTCGAGGAGCTTCAGTCCGCGTGCATTCACGCCATCGTCGTTGGTGATGAGGATACGCACTGGCCTAGCCTATGCGGGAGCGGCCGCAATGCTGCAACCGCGAACAGCCGGAGCGCAAATTGCGCCATATTCGCAACAGCTTGGCGATTTCTTCACGCGGCTCATGTCAGCGCTTGTTAAGGAGTCGCAGCGTAACTATAGGCCCGGTTGGGGAATGGCCGACTTGTTCCGGTAAGTCCCGGTGAAGTCAGCATTATTTGCCTCCGGCTGCACCGGTGGCCCGGCCGCAGCAGGCGGCGGCGTTTGGGATCTCGAAGGGGCTTCGGGACCCAATGCGGGGGAGGGAATATGGCTACTGCACTTGTCGACCTCTACGGCGGCGAAGACTTCGAACCTTTCGACAGGATCATTCTTCCGGAGAGCTATCGCCCTTCCGAGAAGGACGAATTCATGTGCGCGAAGCACCGCGCTTACTTCCTCCGCAAGCTCAAGGCGTGGAAGGAATCCATCATCGAGGAATCGCGCCAGACCATGGCGCAGCTCCAGGTCGATTCGCTCCGTGAACCCGATCTTGCCGACCGCGCGTCGAGCGAGACCGATTGGGGCATCGAGCTTCGCACCCGCGACCGTCAGCGCAAGCTGATCGCCAAGATCGATTGCGCGATCCGCCGCCTGTATGAAGGCGAATATGGCTATTGCGAAGTGACCGGCGAGCCGATCTCCCTGGGCAGGCTCGAAGCCCGGCCGATCGCCACGATGACTCTCGAAGCCCAGGAAAAGCACGAGCGGATCGAGCGCATCTCGCGCGACGATTGACGCGCGCAGGATGTCCGGGGGACATCCGAGCACGGCAATGCTGAAATGAAACGCTGGCGCGGCGGCCAAGCCGCCGCGCACAAAAAAGGCCGCCTCAGTGGGTGAGGTGGCCGGCCAGTTCGTCCTTCAGTCTGAGCTTTTCCTTCTTGAGGCGGTGGAGAAGGTCTTCGTCGGGGTGGGTTCGGTGCTCTTCCTCGTCGATCAACGCGTGAAGAGCCGCATGCTTCGACTCCAGTTCCTCGACCATTGCCCTATCCATTGGTGCCTATCCTTTCTTACAAAGCCAGTGTCACCAGAACGCAATAAATCACGAATCGCACCTTTTGTCTTGACCCTTCTCACGGTTGATCCGCCAGCCACTTCAGGTGGCCGCGCCGCCCCCAAGGTTCCGGCTCGGGCCGATATGGGCTAAACCGCTGAGCCGATGATCAATGACAATCCCGTCGGCAATCTGGAGGCGCTGCGCTCGGAACATCGGGAACTCGACGAGCGCATCCGCTCACTCTCCTCGGAGCCGACAGGCGACCAGCTGGAGCTCGCGCGGCTCAAGCGCCGCAAGCTCATGATCAAGGACCGGATCCAGCTGATTCTCGACTCACGTACTCCGGACATCATCGCTTGATCTTTGCTGTCCCGAACGGGGACAATGCACGGCGCAACCGGTTCGTCCCGTCGTTCGGGCGTTTTCGGGAGCGAAGAAGAATGGCATTCTGACGAATATGGACGAATCGGATCTGCCCGGTCCGCAGGTGCGGATCACATCGCGATTGATCGACTCGCTGTACACCGAGGCGATGCTGCTCGCGGACGAGGCGCGCTCCTATTTCGACGACGCAGGGCGCGACGACCGCTCGACGCTGGAGCCGTTCGCCCGCGTCGGTTTCGCATGCGAGTCGCTCAAGGTGACGACCCGCATCATGCACATCGTCGCCTGGCTGCTGACGCAGCGCGCGATCGAATCGGGCGAAATACCCAATCGCGAAGGCCGCCGTCCGGAGCGGCGGCTCGGCCATGCGCAGGACAGCGATGCCGCGGTTGTGGACCAGCTTCCCCAGTCCGCCCAGCGTCTGATCAATGCCAGCGCCGATCTGTATGCGCGGGTCAAACGCCTCGACGAGGGCACGGTGGAGACCGAGGTCCCGCAGAGCCCGGCGCGGGCGCTCATGGGCCGGCTCGAACGCGGTCTCAGCGGCGGCGGTTCGCTCTAGCTTAGCTGCGCAGCCGCGCCTTTGCCGCGGCATATTGTTCAGAAAGCAGCGCCACCAACTCGGCCGCCGAGCGAACGCGGTCGATCGCGCCGATTCCCTGACCCGATCCCCAAATGTCGCGCCACGCCTTGGTCTTCGCCGATCCGTCCGCGCCGAACTTCATCGCGGTTCGATCCACTTCGCCGAGATTGTCTGGATCGAGTCCGCTATTGGCGATCGACGACCGCAGATAATTGCCGTGCACGCCGGTGAAAGCGTCGGTGTAGACGATGTCGGCGGCACCGCCCTCGACGATCGCCCGCTTGTACGCCTCCGGCGCGTTCGCCTCGTCTGTCGCAATGAACGGCGAGCCCACATAAGCGAGGTCCGCGCCGGCAGCCTGCGCCGCGAGCACTGACCCGCCATTTGCGATCGCCCCCGAAAGAATGAGCGGCCCGTCGAACCAGGCACGGATTTCCTGGAGCAGCGCGAACGGAGACCAACGCCCGGCGTGCCCGCCCGCTCCCGCGGCAACCGCGATGATCCCGTCGGCGCCTTTCTCGATCGCCTTGCGGGCGTAGCGGTCGTCGATCACGTCGTGCAGCGTG
>DATCJM010000253.1:0-2418 GCA_036562805.1 Sphingomicrobium sp. | reverse complement strand
GCTTGGCGAAGCGGCGCTTCTCGCGCGTCCGCCAGGCGCCGCGGTGCCAGGCATCGCTGGCGAGGAGCGGGAGCACGATTGTCGCTTCGGCGAAGACCATCTGCTCCATCGCCGTCGAGACCTTGCCCCAGCTAGCCGCTTCCTGGAGAGTCGAGGAGCTGCAGGCGCCGTCGCGGACGTCGGCGACGGTGATCTGCACGGCGTACTTGTGCACTTCGACATCGTCGTGGCCGAGGATCTCGGCGCAGACGACGGTGTCCTGCGTGAAGTTCTTCGGCACGCCGCCCCCGATCATCAGGAGACCGGTGGTCCCCGCCTTGATCTTGATATCCGTGAGTTCGCGGAAGTCGGCAATGGCATCCAGCACCATGTAATGGCCACCGCGCTTCATCGCGTCGACCTGGTGCTTCACGAGGCCAAAGCCCGCCGATGAATCGACGAAGGCCGGGCAGAAGATCGGCACGTCATGCTCGTAGGCGAGCTGGACGAGGCTCCCCTGCTTCTTCGCATTGCCCTCGCTCAGCCACTTCCCCATCTCGCGGATGAAGGCGCGGCTGGAGTAGGCGCGCGGCTCCAGGCTGTCGGCAATCAGACCGATCGTATGGTCGCAATCCTGAAGCTGCTCTTCGTCGATATAGGTGTCGTAGATGCGGTCGATGTAGAGCGAGCGGAGGGTATCATCATCAGGAATTTCATTGGCTTGGTAGTGCTTGTGGCCAAGCGCTTCGAAGAAATCCATGTCGACGATCGTTGCGCCGGTGGCGACGATCGCATCGACCATGTTGGACTTCACCAGCTCCGCGTAAAGATCCATGCAGCCGCCGGCGGAGGTCGATCCCGCCACGACGAGGATGATCGAGCAATCCTTGTCCTCGAGCATGGTGTTGTAGATCTTCGTCGCGCGGGCGAGATCACGGCTGGTGAAGCTCATGTGGCCCATCGCATCGACAATCGGGCGCGCATCGAATTTGGTGATGTCGATATGCTCGATCGGCGTCGAGAGAAGCTCCGCCTTGCGCGTATCGTTGATGCGGTCGGTGTCCTGGACCTTGACCAGCGTGTCAGTCGTCATCCTAACAAACTCCGTTCGGGCTGAGCTTGTCGAAGCCCTGCCTTTATTGATCGAGACAAAAAATTACAGCCCTTCGACGAGCTCAGGGCGAACGGCGAAGCGGTTTGTTCCGTCTAGAGCTTCACCACGTTGGTCAGCGCCGGCGCGCTCGAGCCGTAGAGACTCGCCATCGGTTCGTCGTCCATGACAGCCGAATGTGTCACGCCAAAGCCGTTGAACTGCGTGCGCATCGCGCAGCCGTAGGCGCCGAGCATGCCGACCTCGATATAGTCGCCGGCACGGACGTCACCGGGAAGCTCGAACGGACCGGTCATGTGATCGAGGTCGTCGCAGGTCGGGCCGTAGAAGCTGAACTTCATCGGCCGCACGTGCGACTCGCCGTCGCGGACCAGCCGAACCGGGTAACGCCAGCCGATATGCGCCGCGTCGAACAGCGCGCCATAGGCGCCGTCGTTGATGTACAGCTCGTCGCCGCGGCGCTTCTCGACGCGCACCAGAACGCTTGCATATTCGGCGCACAGCGCACGGCCCGGCTCGCACCACAGCTCGGCCGAATAGCTGATCGGCAGCGATTCGAAGCTCTGGTGAATGACCGCGAAATAGGTTTCGAGCGGCGGCGGCTCCATGCCCGGATAGGAGGAGGGAAAGCCTCCGCCCACATCGACGACGTCGACCGTGACCGCGGCCTCGACAATCGCATGCCGAACGCGGCTCATCGCCTCCGCATAAGCGGCCGAGGTCATGGCCTGGCTGCCCACGTGGAAGCAGATGCCGAGCGCGTCGGCGGCCTGGCGGGCAGCAACGAGCAGCCTGCTGACGTCGCGGGGGTCGGCGCCGAACTTGGATGCGAGACTGAGCTTCGCATGATCAGAGCTGACGCGGATGCGCACGAGGAGATTGAGGTCCGTCGCCGCCACGCCGTCCTTCGATGTCGCGCGGACGATCTTGTCCAGCTCCTCGAAGCTGTCGAGGCTGAAAGTCTTCACGCCATGCTCGAAATATGCCTCGGCGATCGCTTCCTCGGCCTTCACCGGATGCATGAAGCAGATCGTGGCCGCGGGCAGCGTCTCGTGAACGAGGCGCACTTCGACGATCGACGCGACGTCGTAGTGGGTCACGCCCGAATCCCACAGGATCTGGAGCAGCACCGGCGATGGATTCGCCTTCACCGCATAGAGCGAGCGCCCAGGGAATTTTTCGACGAAGAAACGGGCAGCGCGCCGCGCGGCGTGCGGACGCAGCAAAGTCACCGGTTCGACCGGTCGGAGCTTGGCGATGGCGGCAGCCCCCCGGCTACCGGTCGGGGCGGCGGCTAGCCCCAGCGCGCGATGTGGCTTGAGCAATTC
>DATCJM010000229.1:0-2936 GCA_036562805.1 Sphingomicrobium sp. | reverse complement strand
GGCGCCGGGTGAGCCCGAGGCGTTCCGGTCCCAAAGTATCGATGACGGCATCCACGACATCGAGCAACGGTTGTGCCGAGCGAAAGCTTGCCGCGATAGAAAGGTCGCGAAATTCCGTCGCCGCTTGTTCCGACGAGAGTTCATTTGCCCGGCGTTTGAAATGCTCGCGCGCCTCGCGGAAACGCTGCGGATCGGTGCCCTGGAAGCCGTAGATCGCCTGCTTGAAGTCGCCGACCATGAACAAGGTCCGCCGCTTCTGCTCCGTCTCGCTCGAACCGCTGAAATATTCCGCGACGAGCTCCTCAATGATTTCCCACTGGGCGGCATTGGTGTCCTGCGCTTCGTCGACCAAGACATGGTCCACCTCACGGTCGAGCTTGTAGCGTACCCAGTCGCCGATACCGGGCTGTCTCAGAAGCGCGCGCGTCCATTCGATCAGATCGTTGAAATCGGCGACCCCGGCAGACCGTTTCGCCCGCGTGTACGCATCCGCAAACGCTTTGCCTGCACGAAGGCCGGCGGCCATGTCGGAAGCGAGCCGGGCAGCGCGCTGAATTTGCAGAAGCTCGGCGATCTGGCCTGCCAGGCGTTGTACATGGCGGTCGTAATCAGAATCGGCCTTGAGCTGGCCCGCCGAGCTCTTCCTGAGGTCGCCCTTCCCGGTGAACACGATCATCGAAAGCTCTGGAAGGGCCGCCGCTCGGGCTGATGCGTCCATCCCAAGCCAGCGGTCGATGACGTCGACGATCTTGGCGCCGTTGCTCGTACCCCAGCTGCGATTGGCACCGGCGATCGCTCGCAAGAGGTCGCAATCGAATCCGTCGTCGCGGCACCTGCCCGCCAGATATTCCTCGATCGTACCGTCAGGCACATTCAGCAGCGCCCGCAGCAGAGGTTCGATCGAATCCGGTCCGCCAAGTCTGGCGAGCACCTCGTGACGCCGAGCGCACGCCTGGAGATATTCGACGGCGCCGGTCTCGCCGAGCCTGCGGCTCAAGCATTGCACGTCGGAGATCAGGCTTCCATCGCCTCGCGCCTCGGCGTCGGCGAGAAGCTCGGCGAGCGTCCGCCGCACGAGCTCCTGCTCCGCCCTGCCCTCGATCGGTTGGAAACCAGGTGTGATCCCCGCTTCTGCGGGAAAGGCCGCGAGCAGCGACTGTGCAAAGGCGTGGATCGTCTGGATCTTAAGGCCGCCCGCGCAATCGAGGACGCGGGCGAAGAGCTGCCGCGCCCGCTCGCGAGTCCGCGGATCGTCCTTCTCCCCCAACGCGAACAAGTCTTTCTTGAGCAGCTTGTCGGGAAGCCGGACCCAGGCCGCGAGGCGCTCGCCGATGCGGTTCGCCATTTCGGCCGCCGCGGCCTTCGTGAACGTGAGGCAAAGGATCGACTCAGGACGCGTGCCTTCCAGCAGCAGCCGCAACACGCGCGCAGTAAGCACCTGCGTCTTGCCGGTGCCCGCCGAAGCCGACAGCGCGGCATGGGCTCGGGGATCGGCGGCAAGCGCCTGCGCCCCATCGAGCTGGGGAAAGAGCGTGAACCGCGCGCTCATGCGGCTTCCCAACCAGCGGCGAACGCCATAGATATTCGCTCATGACCGACGAAAGCGATAGCGCGAACGAAGAACGGCGTACGAAACTGGTGAAGGCAGGCGTGGCGGTGGGCATTGGATCGGCCGCCATTGTGGCCGCGCTCCTTTACGCATCGAAGATCAAGAAGAAGCCGCGGACCTAGCCTCATTTGCGGCCGTACCATTCCTCGAGCCGCATCAGCTGGTCATAATCGCCGTACGGCGCGTAAGCCGGGTTAAGCTTGGCCGTGAACGGCTCTGTCCCCGTCAGCCACTTGGCGGCCGCCTCGGCAAAGCTTCGAAATGCCCGGTCGAGGAACTCGCCTTCCGCCATGTCCTTGTCCGCCGGCACGCATTTGCCGAAACCGCCCCGGTCGCGGATCAGTGACCAATATTCGAACACTTCGGGCTCGCCGGTGACGTCCGCGAACCCGCCGGCACGGCCGATGAGCCCGAGCAGGCCGAGCTGAAGCGCGAAGCCCGCCTCGATCGCCTTTTTCGATGGCGGCCTTCCCGTCTTGTAATCCACGATGGCGAGGCCGCCGTCGGGCAAACGGTCGATACGATCGACGCGGCCGTGGACCGTAATTCCGGCGAGCGCCGTCTCGCCGGTGATCTCGGCTTTGAGCGGCTTGCGGCCATTCGCCTGATTGCGTTTTTCGAGATCCGCGATCCAGTCGATCGCTTCCAGCAATCGCGGCGCCCACAGCGCGCGCAGCATCGGATGGATCGCCTCATCGGCGAGAAGGCGTTCGGCACGTCCTCTCAGCCGCTCCGGATTGCAGTCGTCGTGGAGAAGCCATTCCTCGAACACTTTGTGAACCGCTTCGCCCTTCCAGCGGGCCGTGTGGTCCGCATCGACCGGCTCATCGACGCGCAGGCGAAGGATCGAGCTCGCGTAGAAGGCGAACGGATCGGCCTTGAGGCGATCGACCGACGTCACCGAAATCCGCTCGGGCCTCTGCTCGAGCGGCGGTGCGGGCGCCGGGCAGTCGACCGGGCGTGCGGGCCCGGGGTCGTCGAGCGCTCTCGTGATGCGCTCGAGAACGCGGTGGCGCGGAAGGCCGCCGCTGATCGCCTCCAGGCGGAGGAGAAAGCGCGAGGCCACCGTCGGCGAACGGCTGTCGCGCTTTGCGCGCGTTATCAGCACCTCCGGCGCGCCAAGCGCGCTTGCGAAATCGTGGGCAGTGAGGCCGATTCGAAATTCCAGCGTCGGCATTCGGAGCGTGGCGCGAACCTTGGGCGGCAGCCACGGGTCAGGCGCCGGAAGAGACGGCCACACCCCTTCATTGAGCCCGCCGAGGACGACGAGATCCGCTCGCTGGAGCCGCGCTTCCAAGAGGCCCCAGATCGATATGCGCGGGTGCCC
>DATCJM010000221.1:0-4969 GCA_036562805.1 Sphingomicrobium sp. | reverse complement strand
CCGGACCAGCGGGGGCTTTCCGCCAAAGGCGCCGATCACCAGCGCGACATGCTCCTGCCCATCGTCGGAAGCGCGGAACACGACAATTTGGGCCGGCGGCAATTCCTCGAGAGGGAGGCCGGCGCGAGCAACGATTTCGAGCGACGGATGAGCGCGCTCGCGCTCGATGTCCTCGATTGCGATCACAGGCTCCGAATCGTCCGGCGCCAGGATCCACAATGCCGGGAGCAATCCGGCCAGGCGTGCAAGCGCAAGCGCCGCCGACGCAGACTGCGCGCATTGCGCATCGGCGGGCCGCAACGGTCCGACTGGGCCCCTGTCCAGGTCGCGTCCGGGATCGGCGATCGCGAGCGCCGTCGCCGGATCGAGCCAAGACGCACGTTCGATGACGACGGGCGCATTCGGGTCGGCCGCCTCGCGCTCGTTTGCAAGCTTGAGCGCTGCCGCCCGGTTGCCGCTGATGAGGAGCTCTGCGCACTGATCAGGGTCCCTAAGCGCGAGATAATCGACGGTGGCGGTTTCTACCGCCGCCACGCTGAGCTGCTGCTCTCCGCTGATGCGAACGGAGCGGCCCGCGCGCAGGAGTGCGATGGCGCGACGGACGATGCCCGCGCTCAAATCTCGATCTCGCAGATCAGCGGCACGTGGTCCGACGGCCGATCCCAATTGCGGCACGGCTCCAGCACCTGGTGCGCGCCGAGATGGGAGCCGAGCTCCGGCGAGCACCACATGTGGTCGAGACGCCGCCCGCGATCGTTCTTTGTCCAGTCGGGCGAGCGGTAGCTCCACCAAGTGAACAGGCGCTCGGGGGCGGGGACGAAGCGGCGGCCGATGTCGAGCCAATCATGAGCCTGCTGCAGCCGCGTCAGTGCCTCGACCTCGACGGGCGTGTGACTGACGACGGTGACCAGCGCCTTGTGACTCCAGACGTCGCATTCCAGCGGCGCGACATTGAAATCCCCGACGATGATGGTCGGTTCGCTCAGGCTTTCCGACCAGCGGGTCATCCGCTCGATGAAGTCGAGCTTCTGCCCGAACTTCGGATTGACCTTCCTATCCGGCGTGTCGCCGCCCGCCGGAACGTAAACATTCTCGAGCCGGATCCCGCATTCCAGCCTGACGCCGATGTGGCGCGCTTCGCCATTGTCCTGCCAGTCGTGCTTGCCGGGGTCCTTCAGCGGCACCCGGCTGAGGATCGCAACACCGTGGTGCATGCGCTGTCCGTTCAGCTGCCGGTGCCGGTAACCGTGCCGGTCGAACATCTCCGCTGGGAAGATGTCGTCGAGCACCTTCGTCTCCTGAAGGCAAAGGATGTCCGGCTGCTGCTCGCGAATCAGCCGCTCGACGAGCGCCATTCGGGCGCGCACCGAGTTGATGTTCCATGACGCGATTTTCAGCCGTTTGCTCACCTGGACGCGCTTAACCTGTGAACGGCAGATGGAAAAGCAAAGGCCCCCGCTCCGGGGGCATGGAGCGAGGGCCGCCTAGCGTTCGTCACGCAAGGGATCCGGCGGACCCAGGTAACAGGGGGAAACCCCGGGCACTTGCAGGATCGATGCGCTATTTAAGCCGGTGAGCCTGACGGGCCGATGAACAAGTCGCAAAATGAAACTTTTGCCGGCTCATTTTTTCTTCGGCTCGGCATAAGTGAAGGCGCTTTCCGGCACGCCTACATTGTACCGAACGTCCGACAGTTTGACCGTCGTCCGCCGATTTTGTCCGTCGATCGCGGTCCAGCCATAAAGCTGGAGGCCGCCCGGCGCCGCGCCGCTGCGAAGGAAGACCAGGGTCAGCGAGCCATATTGCGACGGGTCGCGCGCGCGGACCGACACGACATTGGGGTTGCCGCTCGGCACGATTTGGGCGCGTCCCTTCAGATCGGGCGAGTTCGAAAGAAGCACTCCAAGCGGCGTGCGAGCCAGCGGCCAGCTCGACTTTTGCCCGACCTGATAATCGATCAGCGTCAGCGTCTTGCCATTGGCTACGAGCAGCAGATCGCCGCTGCCATATTCGAACCTCACCTTGCCGGGTCGCTCGAGGTCCATCTTGCCGGTGGCGACATGCCCGCGCGAATCGATCTGCTGGAAGTTCGCGGTCATCGTGTGAACGCCCGCGATGTGGGCCTTGAGCTTGCCCATGTCGGCAGAATCGTCTGCAGCGGCGGGCACGGCGACGGCGACGAGAGCCGCCGGCACCAGCGCACGTGCGAGTTTCGTCGAAAAATGCATTTCAAAAGCTCCTGGGGTTTTGCGCCGGGAAATGGCGTTCAGCCATTGAATGCCTACTGAACTCGACGGTTCCGAAGCGTTCAGGCTCAGATCGGATGTCCGTCGGTGTCGATTAGCACTTCCCGCCGGCCGACGTGGTCCGGCTGGCCGACGAGGCCATCCTTCTCCATCCGCTCGATCAGGCGCGCCGCGCTGTTGTAACCGACCCGCAGCTGCCGCTGCAGGTAAGATGTCGAGGCCTTCTGGCTCTCAGCAACGATCTGGATCGCCTTGCGATAAAGCTGGGTCTCCGCATCATCCTCGCCGGTCGGTTGTCCGTCGAACAAATAACCCCCGTCCTCCGGCTCTTCGGTGACCGCCTGGACATAGTCGGGCGCGCCCTGCCGCCGCCAATGCTCGGCGACCGCGCGCACCTCTTCGTCGGACACGAACGGACCGTGGACGCGGATGATCTGCTTGCCGCCCGGCATGTAGAGCATGTCGCCCTTGCCCAGCAGCTGCTCGGCGCCCTGCTCGCCGAGAATGGTCCGGCTGTCGATCTTGCTCGTCACCTGGAAGCTGATGCGCGTGGGGAGATTGGCCTTGATCACGCCGGTGATGACGTCGACCGACGGGCGCTGGGTGGCCATGATCAGGTGGATCCCGGCCGCGCGCGCTTTTTGGGCCAGGCGCTGGATCAGGAACTCGACCTCCTTGCCGGCGGTCATCATCAGGTCCGCGAGCTCGTCGACCACGACGACGATCTGCGGCATCACCTCATAGTCGAACTCTTCGTCTTCGTAGAGCGGCTGGCCCGTTTCGCCGTCATAGCCGGTCTGGATCCGCCGCTTGAGCTTGGCGCCCTTTCCCTTGGCTTCGCGGACCTTCGCATTGAAGCTCGGCAGCGCGCGGACACCGAGGTTCGCCATCTTGCGATAGCGCTCCTCCATCTGCTCGACCGTCCATTTGAGCGCGCGGATCGCCTTGCCCGGCTCGGTGACGACCGGCGCCAGCAGGTGCGGGATGTCGTCGTAGATGCTCAGCTCGAGCATCTTGGGATCGATCATGATCAATTTGCACTCGTCGGGGCCGTACCGGTAGAGCAGCGAGAGGATCATGCAGTTGAGGCCGACCGACTTGCCGGAGCCGGTAGTGCCCGCGACAAGCAAATGCGGCATCGGCGCGAGGTCCGCGATGACGGGATCGCCGGCGATGTTCTTGCCCAGGATCAGCGGCAGCGACATGTTCTGATCCTCGAACGCCTGGCTGCCGATCAACTCGCTCAGGGACACCATCTCGCGCTTGGGATTCGGAAGCTCGATCCCGATCACACTTCGCCCCGGAATGGTCGCGACGCGGGCCGACAGCGCCGACATGTTGCGGGCAATATCGTCGGCAAGCGCAATCACCCGGCTTGCCTTGGTCCCGCTGGCCGGCTCGAGCTCGTACATGGTGACGACGGGCCCCGGCCGCACTTCCACGATCTCGCCGCGGACCTTGAAATCGTCGAGGACAGCCTCGAGCAGGCGCGCGTTCCGTTCCAGACCTGCCCGGTCGACCTGCTGCCGCCCTTCCTTCGGCGGCGGCGACAGGAGGTCGAGGGTCGGGAGCTGATAATTGTCGCCCAGCGCGAGGCTCGGCTGGGCAGCGGCCTTGCGATCCTTTGTCCGTCCCGCGGGGGCAACCGGCCTCGCCGCATCGGCGACGGCGACGGTCGGCCGTGTCCTCGGCGGGGCGGCGGCCGCGGCCCGCGCTTCCTTGACCTCAGTGGCCCGCGGCGCGGCGCGCCGCTCGATCGGCTCGCGACGGAACAGCGCGCGCACCCAGCCACGCTCCTCAATCGTGAGGCCGATTGCAAAATAGCCGAGCGTGAGTCCGGCAAGGCCGAGGAGCATCAAGGTAGCGAGCCGCACAGGGCCCGCGACCTGCGGATTGTGGATCAGGGCGAACGCAAGATTCAGTCCGTGCGCCGCGGCAAGCCCGAACGCGCCGCCCCACCCGCCTGGCAAACCTGACACCGCCGAACCACTGGTGAGGCCCAGCGCGGTTCCGAGCAGGATTGCGCCGACCGCCGCGACGAGCAGTCCGCGCCCCGTCCGGCCCGTCGGCTCCAGCCGCAGCATCCGCAGGCCGGCGATTGCGATCACCGGCAGGAAGAGCGCCGCACCAATCCCAAACAGGAGCAGCAGCGCGTCGCTGAAATAGGCGCCCGGCTTGCCCAGCCAGTTCGCCGGCGGCCCGCCCGCGGCGGTGCTCAGCGACGGGTCGGTTGCGCTATGCGTCGCGAGCGCCAAGGCGGCGGCGACGCTGAGCAGGATCAGCATCGCGCCCCAGGCGCGCACCGCGAACCGGCGCACGGCATTGGCCAGCGCATCGCGCCAGTCGGGTGCCAGTTCGCGCTTCGGCGCACGTGTGGCGACAGTCGCCATTTCCCACCCCCGATTTCTTCCCGCGCAAGAATCCCCCACCCGGAGTCCGCGGTCAAGCGAAGTCGTGGAATCGTTGCGACGAACGGGTTAGGAGCGCGCATGGATCGCGCGGACGTGATCATCTTCGGCGGCGGCCTCGTCGGTCTCGCGTTTGCATCGGCGCTGGATTCGAGCGGACTTTCCGCGATTGTGGTCGATCCTGCCGATCCCGCGCCACGCACGGAGGCCGCGTTCGATGGTCGGACGAGCGCCGTGTCGTCGAGCTCGATGCGCATGCTCGAGACGATCGGCGTCGCTGACCATCTTGCCGAGCCCGGCTGCCCGATCTGGAAG
>DATCJM010000076.1:0-2343 GCA_036562805.1 Sphingomicrobium sp. | reverse complement strand
GGCGCGGATCACGCCGCGAGGGCCCGAACTCGCCGACCTCGACCCCGAGCGGTACCACGTCGACGCTGTCGATGCCGAGCGAGCGGAGCTTGCCCGCGCCTCCATTCTCGCTGAGCGCGAACATCGCGTCGAAGCGCCGGTAGAGAAGCCCGCAATAGCCGTAGCAGACGCGCGCAAGCACACTCGCAACGGGCTTCGTGAGCACTTTCGACATCGGCCGCTCGACATAGACGGTCGGAAAGTCGGTCATGTAAGCGGCGACCAGCGTCGTATGCGGATGACGCGCACGATGCGCGATTGCCGCCCAGGGAAGGTTATAGGCGTCCTGACATTCGATGAGATCGGGGCGATAATGGTCGAGCGCCGCCCGCACGGCGCGATTGCGCAGCATCAGCCGATAGTGCGGGCTTCCCGGGACCCTCGGCGAGCGGATCGTCACGGTGATCGACCGCTCCTCCGCGATGACTTCGTCGCGCTCGCCAGGGACGATCATCAAATGGCTGTGCGGCGTCGCTTCGAGGATGTGGCGGCGCTTGTGAAGCAAATAGGTCCGAACGCCGCCGCCGACGTCCGACCAGCTCTGGGTCAGGTCGCAGAACAGTTTCGCGCCCACGGGGCGGCCAGGTTGAGGGTTGTAGAAGTTCACTTCGGGCTCCAACCCCGCCGCGCGCGCAAAGTGCCTTCAATCAGTTTCACGCTCGCGCCGTATAGAGCGCCAGCGGGCCATTCAAGCGGCGTGACGATGAAGGCGCCCGCGACTGCCTCCCAGCCGCGGACGCCTTTGCCGCGCAGACCGAGGCCTGCGCCGCTTCGAGATCGTCAGTTGTGGTCGGCGTCCATCCGCGCCTGGAGGCGGTCGAGCTCCGCGCGCGCCTTCTGCACCGATTGCTCGGCGCCCGCCACGTCGTGGGCGATCTTGCCGCGGTCGATCGTCGCCAGCGAGCGCCGGACGGACTGCAGGTCGACAGCCTGGACCGACTGCAAAGCCTTTGCCACCGTCGCCTCGATCGCGTCAGGCTGTACACCTGCACGTTCCATCGCGGCCCTGTTCGCCTCGATGTTGCGAAGCGCTTCTGCCGCGCTTGCCTGACCACGAGCGACGTCGGACCGGATCTTCGCCATGTCGACCTTGTTTGGGATGTTCGCGACTTCGCGCATGATCTTGTCGCGGTCGATATGCACATTCTGAAGCGAGGCGCGGGCCCTGGCCACGGCTTCGCGGACGCGCGTCTTTTCAGCGGGCGTCAAATCCTCCCAGCGTTTGCGCTGCCCATCGATGGTGATGAAATCGCCGCTGATGGTGAGATCGTCATGGAACTGGTTGGGCATCGCCGCAGCCGGCGTGATGGGTGTTGCGACGGGCCTTGCTGGGGTCACGGCAGTGACTGCCGGCGCCGGCTGAGCGACTGCCGCTGCAGCGACAGCAGTCGCGGCGGGCGAAGCGGCGCGCGGCGGCGTTGCGGCACGTACCGGGATGTCGACATATTCGATCGCGCGGGTCGCGGTCAGCGGTAGGGCGACAGCGAGCGCGCCGACGATCATGATGCGCCCGGCGACGCGCCGCGCGGGATTGGAACTCTTGAGCATGGACTGGAGCCTCCTGTGCAGGCTGTTGCGACGATCGAGCGCTGATGCGAACAGCAGCGCCCGTCCCGAAGCGGCCTTTGCGATCGCGCGGCCATAATCGGCGCGATCGGCGGCCGACGCCTTGTCCAGCACCCGGGCGTCGCAAGCCGCTTCCTGGTCGAACCGGAAGGCGGCGTGGGCGACCCAGGCGAGCGGGTTGAACCACTGGAGGCAGAGCAGGACAAAGGCGAAGAGGTTGGCGACGAGGTCGCCGGAGCGGTGGTGCGCAAGCTCGTGCTCGATCACGAGGCGGCGCTCCCTCAAGCCGTAGAGCCGCTCGAAATCGGCCGGGACGGCAATGATCGGATCGATGATCCCAAGCGCGACCGGGCTCGTCACTTCGGACGAGCGGACGATCCGGACGGAGCCGGCCTGTTCGAACGGCCTCGATGTGGCGAGGATCGCGCTGCGGTCGTGGTGGAAGGCGATGATGCGGCTGAGGAACAGAGCGGCAGCGGCTGCGCCCCATACGACAAGCGCAATCATCGGCCATCCGCCGAGGCGCTCGAAGGCAGACGGCTGCGCGACGCTGACGCTGACCATGGACAAGGCCGAGGCATGGATCGGATCGGTCATTGGCGAGATCGAAACCGGAACGCGCCGTTCGACCGTATGCGTGAGGGTCGGCATGAACATGCGCGCCGCGGGGATCAGCCACAGGCCGTAAGCCGCGCGAGCGCCGAAATAGCGGCGAACCGGCTCGCGGAGGATGAGGAC
>DATCJM010000070.1:0-2864 GCA_036562805.1 Sphingomicrobium sp. | reverse complement strand
AGCCCGAGGATCGTCACGGTCGCAATTCTTCGACCCACTTCGGTGCCGCTTTGAGCGAGCGTGCGATCGAGAAGCAGGTCGAACAATTGTGCGGGCGCCGGAACGCTCAGGTCGCCCGCATGCTGATTCTCCAGGCGGTTCAATCGCTCGGGCGCGAGCAGCGCGTCGAGCGTCTGCAGCGCCCCCACTTCAGTCGCCTTGAGCGGATCGAACACCGGTCCCCCGGCCGTGGGGATGATCTCGATGTCTCTTTGACGGTCGTTATTGCCGCCAAAGCCGCTCGAGAGTAGCGGATTGAGCCGCGCCGGCACGGTCAACTGCGCTGGCGACAGCGTATCGAGCAAGGCGTAAAGGGCGGCCCATTGCGTTCCGCCCGGCACGACCTGCGCGACGGCACTTTCGCCATTCACGACATAAGGGAAATTAACCCCGCCGACCGACTTGGCGGCGGATTCCACCTGGTATCGGTCGAGCAGCCAGATCGGCACGAACGCGCGCTTGAGCTCGGCCAGGGTTTCGCCAGCGGGCAGCGCTCCGGCTCCGAAGCGATCGATTGCGGCACGCCGTACAGCGTCGATCCGCCGCAACTCGGCAATCGGGTCCGCACCCTCGTCCCACAGAGAGCCGAGGGGCTGGCCGGCGCTGATCGGCCGCGCATCATTGTCGGCAACGAAGCGCAATCCTTCGCTCTGCGCCTGGGCCTCGAGCGGCCGCGCATCGGCGTCGGTCTTGGCAGCATAGAGCCATTTGATCACGAACCGGTCCCACGGCCCGACACCGACGCCATAGGCATCGCGCAGCGAAGGGGCGCCGCTTGCATCGAGCGTGATGTGGGGGCCGGGATAGTCCATCACCGAATAGCGGCCCTGCGTGCTTGCCGCGAAATTATGCGCGAGCCCGATTGCGTGGCCGACCTCGTGCGCGCCGAGCTGGCGGATCCGCGCGAGCGCGGCGGTGATCGGGTCGTTGGGATCGCCGGTGCCGGTCAGCCCCGCGCCGACCAGCGCCTGGAAGATGATCAGGTCCTGCCGGGTCCTGAGCGAGCCGAGAAGCACCGAGCCCTTGATGATCTCGCCGGTCCGCGGATCGGCGATCGGTTGGCCATAGGACCAGCCGCGCGTGGCGCGGTCGACCCAGTTGACGACATTGTAGCGGACGTCGAGCGGATCGGCGCCTTGCGGCAACACGTCGACCTGGAACGCATTCTCGAACCCGGCGGCGTCGAACGCCTGCGCCCACCAGCTGACGCCTTCCCTGAGTGCGGTCCGCACCGGCTCCGGCGCACTTCGGTCGATGTAGAAGACGATCGGCTTCTTGACCGGCGAACGCGCGGCCGCCGGGTCGACCTTCTCGAGCCGGAAGCGGCGCGCGAGGTCATGGACGATCGGCTGGCCTAGCGGCGCCGAGAAATCGACCTTCTGGAGCCCGATCGTATAGCCATAGGGATCGGCGCGTTCGACGAAGCCCGGTTCCGGGAGGGCGATGAGCGAATGGCGCAGCACCAGCGTCAGCGTGTCGCCGTTGACGATATTGCTGACCTCTTCTTTCGGATCGTCCGAGCGGAACGTAAGCTTCGCGGCGAATTCCGCATTCTTCGGGAAGACCCTGACGAAATTGGAATCGGCCGCGCTGAGCTCGGGCACGAAGTGGAAGTCGCCGCCTCCGCCGCGCTTGATAGATTGCGCGATCCCGGTGTCGTCGCGGGCAAGGAACGTCGACAGATCGACAGTGTACGAGCCGTCGGCATTCGTCTTGATCACGTCGCCCATCCACAGCGTCGACGTTGCGAAGGATGTATCGACCGCATGCTGCTCGTCCGGGTCGCCGCTCGACGCGATGAACTTGCTGTTCTCGACCTCCGCGGCGACCTTCTTGCCGATACGCTTGAAGTCGAGGATGCGGGTCTCGCTCGCCGCTGCCCGATCGAGACCGATCGGCGCGGACCCGAGGCCGGTGCCGAGCTGGGTCAGGTAGACGTAGCGCGCCGACACGCCGTTGGCGTCCGACTTCGGGAAGGTCGCGATGATCTTGCCCGTCAGCGGATCGGCCTTGACGTCGAGCAGCGGCTTTTCGGCCGTCGCTTCTGCGGGCGACGCAGCAGGCGCGGCGTAGGCCGGCTGAGCAACGCCAAGGACGAGCGCAAGCGACAGCGAAGACGCTAACAAGTGGCGGCGCATGATGACCCTCCCGGAGAGCGGCCGACGCTAGAGCGGCGCCCCTCCACTGTCCACGCTCTTGCGCGCGCCGTCGCCGGGCCGCACAGCATTCAAATGGCTGTGAAGTCCATCTTCGCCACGCATCTCTACGAAGCCGAGCTCGGTGACGGCGCGCTGCTGAACGACCTCGCGCACTCGATCCACAGCCTGGCGCACGATGATCAAGCGGGCCGCAGCTGGTCGAAGGAGCATCGCTACGCCGGCTATACCAGCTATGCCTCGCTCAACGACTTGCCGAAGCGGGACCCGGCGTTCGCAGAGCTCGGCAAGCGGCTGACGCGGCATGCTCGCGCATTCGCGCGCGACCTCGGCTGGGATGCGAAGCCGCAGCTCGACAGCATGTGGGTCAATTTGCTGCGGGCAAGCGGCCACCACGCCGGGCACATCCACCCTCACAGCATCATCTCCGGCACGCTCTACGTCGAGGTACCGAAGGGCTGCGGCGCGATCCGCTTCGAGGATCCGCGCCTGCCGCTAATGATGGCCGCGCCGACGCGACCTGACACATTTATCACCGTCGAACCGCATACCGGCTTGTTCCTGCTGTGGGAGAGCTGGCTTCGACACGAGGTGCTTCCCGGGACCGGCAAGGCCGAGCGGTTGAGCATTTCGTTCAACTTCGCCTAAAGGGCCGCGACTTCCCTTCCC
>DATCJM010000069.1:0-2654 GCA_036562805.1 Sphingomicrobium sp. | reverse complement strand
TGGCGAGGCGCGCTTCATGTCCGGGCTTCAGAACGTAGAGCGTGAACAGGTCGAGCCGCTGCCCGTCCAAATCGGCCTCGCCGCCGACGAGCATGAGCGCGCGCTCGTCCGCGCCTGCCTCAATCGGGATCGACCCACCGGCGCCGAGCTCGATATCCGCATAGATGGTGGGCGAATGCTGCGGCGTTGCGGCCGTCGCTCCCCACAACGTTCCCATCAGGATCCGCGCCTTGGCGCCCCCCTCATCGATCAAAGGCAGGTCGCGTGCGGGCACGTGGTCGAATGCCGGGGCAATCTCCTCGCCGCCATCCGGGAGCGCCAGCCAGGTCTGCATTCCGTACAGGCTCGGTCCGTCGGGTCGAAGCGCCTCCGGCGACCGTTCCGAATGGACGATACCCTGTCCGGCGGTCATCAGGTTGATCGCGCCGGGTTCGATCACGGCATGGCTGCCGATGCTGTCGCGATGCTCGATGGCGCCGTCGAACAAATAAGTGACGGTCGCGAGGTTGATGTGAGGATGGGGGCGGACATCCATGCCGCGGCCAGCCGGCAGCCGCGCCGGGCCGAACTCATCGACGAAGATGAACGGGCCGACCATCGTCCGCTCCCGCGCAGGGAGGCTGCGGTTGACCTTGAAGTCGCCAAGGTCGTGGGTGACCGGCGTGATCACCTGCTCGAAGGCCGTTTCGATCGTGGCCATGGTCATTCTCCCGGAGCGGTCGCTCGGATCGACAACGCGTGGACTCGCTCGCGCATCAGCTCGCCGAGGGCGGCATAGATCATTCGCTGCCGCTCGACACGGCTTTTCCCCGCGAAGGCAGGGCTCTCGATTGTCAGCGTGAAGTGGCTTTCTCCAGCGGGGTTATACCCGCCGTGGCCGCGATGCTGCTCGCTGTCGTCGGCGAGCTGGATGAAGGTTGGCGAAAGCGCCGAGCTGAGGCGATGGAGCATTTCAGTGGCGACCGGGCCGGTTTCTTGGGCGTTCATGCTGCCTATATAGGTCGGTTCGATGGCGACGAAGCAATCCAGACTGCACGGAAGAGTGGAAGGGGCCCGCGCACGCTGCGCCGTACCCGGGTGCGCCGAGCCCGGTGAGTTCAAGGCGCCGCTCCAGTCGGCGAACTTCGACGGACCGGGAAGCTGGCGATTTCTCTGCCTCGACCACGTCCGCGAGCACAACAACAGGTATAATTTCTTCGAGGGCATGAGCCCCGACGAGATCACGCGCGCCCAGCATCCGCTTGCCGGTTGGGAGCGCCCCAGCCGGCGCTTTGCTGCGAACGGCGCCGACCCGCCGCCGAAATGGAGCGACTTCGCCGACCCGTTGGATGCGATCTCGACGCGCTTCGGCAGCATTCGCGAGCGGGCGAAGCCGTCGCGCTTCAGCAAGCTGGAGCAGCGCGCGCTGTCGGTTCTCGGGCTTGGCGAGGATGCCGAGCGACACCAGGTGCGGCAGCGCTATTCGAGCCTCGTCCGCCGCTATCACCCCGACAAGAATGGGGGCGACCGCTCGCACGAGCGGCGCCTCGGCGAGGTAATCGAAGCCTATCAGACGTTGAGGAAATCGCCGGCCTTCGCTTAATCGCGGTCGGGTGCGCCAAGGGGGAAATAGGGGCGGTAGGGCCGCGCTTCATCGACCACTCGAGCGACGACGGGGTCGGCGAGCAACCGAGCGCGATAGGCGGCGAGCTTCGGACGCTTAGGACCAATCTCCTCGACCCAATCGGCATAGAAGAGCGCTGGAGCGGCCGCACAATCGGCAAGCGAGAAATGTCCGCCGGCCGCCCAGCCGTTCGCCGCGAGGTTGGCTTCGAGCCAGTCGTAGGCGAGGTGCAAATTCTTTCGGCCCTGCTCCGCTCCATAAAAATCCCCCATGCCTTCCGGTCGCAGAGCGTGATTGACCGCGGGCTGCATGTTTCCCTGGACGTAGAGGTCGAAGAATCGGTCGAGGAAACGGACGCGGCGGCCAGGCTCGCCATCCGGGATCCAGATGTTGCGGCCACGGTGATGCGACTGGAGATGCTCGATGATGCAGGTCGTTTCCATGACGGGCTGACCGTCATCGACGAGCACCGGGAATTTGCCGAATGGCCAGATGCGTTTCAGCTCGGCGTAATTCTCCTCATTTTCCGGCACCTGCCGAAACTCGAATGGCGTCTCGTCCGCGTAGAGCGGGATGAGGACTTTCCACGTGTAGGACGAGAAGGGGTGTCCGAAGAGGTTCAGCATCACCAGTTCCCCGCTTCCATTTTCCGCCGACGCTCGAACTCGGCCTCGCTCGGCTCCTTCGTCTCGAACGTCCCCGTAGGCACGTCTCCTGCCGGCTCGTAGCTGGTGATCACCACCCCCTTGGGCGAAACAAAGTGCTCGATCAGCTTGAGGCGGCTCGCTTCTTCCGAACCGTCGAACAGGCGCTTGCCCCTGCCCAGGACGATCGGGAAAGTAATCAGGAACAGCCGATCGATAAGACGGGCGGAAAGCAGCGGAGGGTAGAGGCTGCTGCTTCCCTGGATGAGCAGGTCGCGGCCGCTGGTCTGCTTCAGCCCGGCCACCGCTTCGGCAGTGTCGCCGCCGAGCTTGCTGCTGTTCTCCCACTCCAGCCGCTCGTCCGAATGGGTCAGCACATATTTGTTGATGCGCTGGAATTTCTCACC
>DATCJM010000066.1:0-1819 GCA_036562805.1 Sphingomicrobium sp. | reverse complement strand
AAGCCGGTGGTTGCCGCGATCCACGGCACCGCGCTCGGCGGCGGGCTCGAGGTCGCGCTCGCCTGCCATTATCGCGTCGCCGACAAGGCGGCCAGGCTCGGCACGCCGGAAGTGAAGCTCGGATTGCTCCCGGGCGCCGGCGGCACCCAGCGGCTTCCGCGCGTCGCTGGCGTGCAGAAGGCCCTCCAGATGTGCGCGACGGGAAATCCGATCGGCGCCAAGGAAGCGTTCGATTGCGGGCTCGTCGACCGGCTCGTCGAAGGCGACCTCGTGCCGCACGCGGTCGGCTTCGCCGAAGAGGTCCGCGACGTCCGCCCGCTCGCCAAATCCTCGGAGCGACAGGACCGCATGTCGGATGTCGATCCCAACGTCTTCGACGAATTCCGCAACCAGAATGCGAAGCGCTTCCGCGGCTTCGAAGCGCCGCTCAAGAATATCGAGGCGGTCCGTGTCGCGACCGAGAAGCCCTATTCGGAAGGCGTGATCGAAGAGCGCAAGCTGTTCATGGAGCTGATGGGCGGGGAGCAGTCCGCGGCGCAGCGCTATTTCTTCTTCGCCGAGCGCAAGGCGAACAAGATCGAGGGCCTCCCCGACAACACCGAGCCGCGGCCGATCCGCAAGGTCGGCGTAATCGGCGCCGGCACGATGGGCGGTGGGATCTCGATGAATTTCCTCTCCGCCGGCATTCCCGTGACCATCGTCGAAATGGGGCAGGAGGCGCTCGACCGCGGCACCGGCCTCATGCGCAGGAACTACGAAGCGAGCGCCGCCAAGGGCAAGCTGACGCCCGAGCAGGTCGAGAAGGCGATGGGCTATCTCCAGCCCACGCTCGACTTCGCAGCGCTCGCCGACTGCGACCTCATCATCGAGGCGGTCTACGAGAATATGGACGTGAAGAAGGAGGTGTTCGGCCGCATCGACAAGATCGCCAAGCCGGGCGCGATTCTCGCGTCCAACACCTCATATCTCGACATCAACGAGATCGCTGCGAGCATCTCGCGCCCGGAGGACGTGCTCGGAATGCACTTCTTCTCGCCGGCGAACATCATGAAGCTGTTGGAAGTAGTGCGCGGCGACAAGACCGCGCCCGACGCGCTGCTGACCGCGATGACTCTCGGCAAGAAGATCCGCAAGGTGCCCGTCGTGGCGGGCGTCTGCCACGGCTTCATCGGCAACCGGATGCTGATGCCGCGCCAGATCGAGGCGACCAAGCTCCTGCTCGAAGGGGCGACGCCCGAACAGGTCGATCGCGTCCACGTCGAATTCGGAATGCCGATGGGACCGTTCCAGATGGCCGACCTCGCCGGGGTCGACATCGGCTGGCATCGTGATCCGAACCGCATCGAGACCATCCGCGACGCGCTCTGCGCCATCGACCGCTGGGGCCAGAAGAAAGGCGCCGGCTTCTACGATTATGACGAGAAGCGCAGGCCGACGCCGTCACCCGTCGTCCAGCAGATCATCGAGGATTTCGCCAAGAAGCAGGGCGTCGAGCGCCGCGACATCAGCGATCAGGAGATCGTCGAGCGCACGCTCTACACGATGGTCAACGAGGGCGCGAAAATCCTCGAGGAGCATATCGCCCAGCGCGCGTCCGACGTGGATGTCGTCTGGGTCTACGGCTACGGCTGGCCGGTCTACCGCGGCGGCCCGATGTTCTGGGCGGACACCGTCGGCCTCCACAAGATCGTTGACGGCCTGAAGCGCCAGGAAGAGCGGATGAAGCCCGAGTTCAGCTTCTCGAAGCTGCTTCTCGAAAAAGCCTCGAAAGGCGAGAGCTTTACGCGCTAAGCCTCGTTCCGATGCGCGCCGCCTCATC
>DATCJM010000065.1:0-1856 GCA_036562805.1 Sphingomicrobium sp. | reverse complement strand
GCGCGCCCGCCCCATTTTCCAACTGCTAAGCGGCGGCAACGCTCAGGCGACCGGCTCGGCCTTGCTCGTTCCGGCAGCGGCTGCGACCTCGGCAGCGAAGTCGCTCTCCTGCTTCTCGATCCCTTCGCCGAGCTGGAAGCGCACGAAACCGAGCAGCTGAATGCCGCTGCCCGCATCCTTCGCAGCCGACGCGACGACCTCGGACACAGGCGTCTTGTTGTCCATCACGAACAGCTGCGAGGTCAGCGCATTCTCCTTGCGGAACTTGGCGAGGCCGCCCTCGACCATCTTCTCGATGATGTTCTGCGGCTTGCCGGTCTCGTTCGCTTTCTCCATCGCGATCGCGCGCTCGCGCTCGATCAGCGCAGGGTCCAGCGAGTCGGCGTCCAGCGCGAGCGGATTGGCAGCCGCGACGTGCATCGCGATCTGCTTCCCGAGCGCGGTGAGAGTGTCCGACGGCGCCGCGCTCTCGAGCGCGACGAGGACTCCGATCTTGCCGAGGCCCGGCGTCACCGCGTTGTGGACGTAGGGAACGACCACGCCTTCGGCGACCTCGAGGACCGCGGCGCGGCGCAGCGACTGATTCTCGCCGATCTTCGCGATATTGTCGGTGAGCTTCTCCTGAACCGTGCCGCCACCCGGATACTGGGCTGCGCCGAGCGCCTCGACGTCCGTGCCATGTGCGAGCGCGAGCTTGGCGACGTTGCGCACGAAGTCCTGGAAGATCTCGTTCTTCGCGACGAAATCGGTTTCGGAATTGACCTCGACGACCGCGCCGCGAGTTCCCTCGACGACGACTCCGACGAGACCTTCGGCAGCAGTGCGGCCGGCCTTTTTCGCGGCGGCGGCGAGGCCCTTCGCACGCAGCCAGTCGATGGACGCTTCCATCTCGCCGTTGTTCTCGGCCAGCGCCTTCTTGCAATCCATCATGCCGGCGCCGGTGCGCTCGCGCAGTTCCTTCACATTCGCGGCCGTGATCTCAGCCATGGTCGTTTTCCTCTCATCTCCCCTCCCCTCCCTCCCGAGGGAGGCGCCGGGGGTGGGTATTTCGTAGGGCGATGAGGTGGGGACGTTCGACCCACCCCTCAATCCCCTCCCTGCCCGGGAGGGGAGGCTTTTAAGCTTCCAGCGCCGGCTCTACGGGCGGCTCTGCCATGGCGCCGACATCCTCGCCGCGCGCCTGGGCGTTGCCGCTGCGACCTTCGTTCGCCGCCTGTGCGACCGAGTCCGTATAGAGGCGGATGGCGCGGCTCGCGTCGTCATTGCCGGGCACGGGGAAGGCGATGCCCGAGGGATCGCTATTCGAATCGAGGACCGCGACGACGGGAATCCCGAGGACATTCGCTTCCTTGATCGCCAGCTCTTCCTTGTTCGTGTCGACGACGAACATCACGTCTGGAAGGCCGCCCATGTCGCGGATGCCGCCGAGGCTCTTCTCGAGCTTGTCGCGCTCGCGGGTGAGCTGGAGCACTTCCTTCTTGGTGAGCCCGGCGGTGTCGCCCGACAGTTGCTCCTCGAGGCTCTTGAGGCGCTTGATCGAGTTGGAGATTGTCTTCCAGTTCGTGAGCATGCCGCCGAGCCAGCGATGATTGACGAAATGCTGGCCAGAAGCCCGGGCGGCATCGGCGATCGCGTCCTGCGCCTGGCGTTTGGTGCCGACGAACAGCACCTTGCCGCCGCGGGCTACGGTCTGCTGGACGAAGTCGAGCGCGCGCGCAAACAGGGGCACGCTCTGCGACAGGTCGATGATGTGGACCCCGTTGCGGTCGCCGAAAATGTACGGCTTCATCTTGGGGTTCCAGCGGTGGGTCTGGTGGCCGAAATGCGCTCCGGCCTCGAGCAATTGCTGCATGGTG
>DATCJM010000096.1:0-5820 GCA_036562805.1 Sphingomicrobium sp. | reverse complement strand
CGGCAAGCGCGTGGCCGAACGCGATGATGACGATCGCCCAGCCGACATAGTCGTGGGATTGAGCCAGCAGGTGCCGCGTGGGACGCGGCAATTGCCCGTAGGAACTCGCGATTTCGAATAGTCCGAAGAAGCTCACCGCATGGCCCTGCCCCCAGCGCCATCCCCAGCCAAGCCCTGCCTGCACGACCAGCAGTAAGTAGAGTAGGTAATGGGCCGCGGTGGAGGCGGTCTTGGTCCAGCCGCTGACGATCGAACTCCGGTGATGGCCTACGCGCCACAGGATCCGCGCCACGACGACAAAGGTCAGAAGCACGCCGAGCGACACGTGGACGCCCTGAAGATTCTCCCGCGTATCGTGCGCGAACCAGTCCCACGTCTCGGCCAGTGCAAACTGCGTGACGACGAGCAGCGCCGTCAGCCAGTGAAACGCTATCGAGACATTGTCGTAATTGATTCCCGCGTCACCGGCAGCGATGCGCGTCGCGCTGTCGAAACTGTTCCTGTCCGCCATCGTCGCTCCGTTACTTGGAGCAATCTGCAATCCTGCTGGACGCAAAGGGTTCCGACGAACGAACTAGCCTCGCAACGCTGCGATGCGTGCGCAGACGGGCTCGTGAGCCTCGGTGCAGAAGTCGGGCAGCCCGTTCTTGCGCCAATAGGCGATGAGGCCTTGCTTGCGGGCGATCTCGAGGAAGCGCGGATCGCTCCGCATCGACCTCGCCGCGGGGGCATCGATCAGCGCGGTATCGAAGCCGCCGAGATGATTCAGCCAGAACCGGTCCTCATCCCCTCCCGGCGGCGCCTGCCAAAGCGGATAGAGGTCTTTCGCGATTGCGAAGGAACCGTCGAGGTCGCCGAGATCGGCCAGGATCGTCATGCACAAGGTCGACGTGAAATGCGTGACACCGGGCTCACCGCAGGCGCGCTTTGCTCCGGCAAGATCGTGCCTGCGTTGCGCCGAAAGAAGCGCCGTGAACTCGCGAGGGCCGATCATCGGCGCGTCCGCGGGATCAGCGAACGCCGCGAGCCCCGCATAATTTCCCCGCTCGCCCATGCCGAGAAGGCGGTCCTCGCGCATTCTGCCGGCTTCGTCGGGCCACAGCCGCACCGCCTGCAGGTAGAGCTGACCGGCGTCGTCGCTCCGTCCGGACGCCTCGAGCATGCGGATCATGCGCGCCATCTTGGCAGGCTTGTAGGGATCGTTGGCGATCGACTGCTGGGCTAGCTGGGTAGATTCCTCGATCCGCCCGGCTTCGTACAGCAAGGTGCTTAGATAGCCCGGAACGAACGATGAGCTCGGATCGACCTGCATCGCGTGGCGCACGCGCGCGTCGCATTCGGTTAGTCTCACCGGGCTGTGGAGCTGGCACCACGTGAGATAGACGTCGCCGAATTCGGGTGCGAGCGCGCGGGCCCGCTCGCTGGTCTTGCGTGCAAGCGCGAGCGCCCCGTCGCGTTCGCTTTGCGGAATGGCGCCGAGCGCGAAGGCGGTATGAACCGTCAGCGTCAGCTGGGCGATCGCGGAGTCCGGCGCTTCCTCGGCGGCGTGATGCGCAAGCTGATAGGCGCGCAAGCGGTCGTGACCCTCGATCGTCAGGCTGATGGAATCCATCAGCTCCGAAGCGATTTCCGGCGTGAGGTGCTCGCGCGGATCCAGGACCATCTCGGCACCGGTCCACGCCAGTTCGGCGGCGATGGCGGCTCCGATCCTGTCGGGCAGGTCCGCCGCCGAGCCGATTGGAGCCCTGAATTCGTGCGTATAGATGACGGCGCCGTCGGCCTTCGAAACCAGTTGCACGGTCGCTTCGAGCGAGGCCGCCGTGCGGCGGACATGGCCCGAGAACAGGTAGTCGCTTCTCGAATCATTCGAAGGCGCGGCGGGGTCGTCGCGGATGATCGCAAAGCCGCTCTCCGCCATCATGTGCGAAATGGATACCGGAGCGGCCTGGGCGACCTGCCGCGCGAGCGGATCGTTCGCCTCCGCCACGAACGGCATGATCGAGATGCTCGGAGTGGGCGGACGTCCCTGGCTGACGGGCCGGCGGTCGAGCCATGCCCAGCCCGCCACTCCTCCGAGGAGCAATGCAAGGACGACGACGGCGGCAACCCATTCCCGCTTCGCCGGACCAACCGCCGACCGTTCGATTTCCACCAGCCGGTAACCTGCCCGGGGAACGGTCTCGATCCGGAAGCCGCCCTCGTTCGCCTCGAACCGCCGCAGAAGCGAGATGCAGCGGTTGATCACGTCCTCGCCGACGATCCGGCCGTCCCAGCAGCGGTCGACCAGCTCGTCGCGCGTGACGACCTGCCCGAGCTTGTCATGAAGCGCGACGAGGACTTTCAGCGTCTGCGGCTGAATGCGCGCGGCGACGCCGTCGATCGCATATTCATGCGCCGGCGGATCGACCCTCAAACGACCAAGTCGAAACGGCAGCTCGATCCTGAGATCGATGCGCCGTGCCTCCAGTGAAATTGGCCGATCCATGCCGCGCCCCTCGAGCGACCCAGCCATTGTATGTAACAGAAATCAGGAAATAATCAGCAGCGCCAGGGCCGCCCCAAGACTTGCAGGTCCGCCGCATATCTCTAGAGTCGGCTGAGGTCAGCGCGCACCTGCCGTGCTGCAGCTCCAGGGCGGAATTTTGGCTGACATAGGACAATCCGAGACCGGCGACGTGCCGGCATTCCTTTCCGACGGAGGAGAAGCCGGCGCGCTGATGCGCTCGATGGACTGGTCTTCCTCGCCCCTCGGTCCGCCATCCAGCTGGCCGCAATCGCTCCGCTCCGTGGTCGGACTCATGCTCGGGTCCAAATTCCCGATGTTCGTCGCCTGGGGCCCGGAACTCGGCTTCCTCTACAACGATGCCTATGCGGTGATCCTCGGCGCGAAACACCCGCAGGCGATGGGCAGCCGCTTCGAAGACATTTGGAGAGAGATCTGGTCGGACGTCGGCCCGCTTGCACGCCGCGCGCTCAAAGGCGAGGCGACCTGGCTCGAAGACCTCCCGCTGGTGATGAACCGCAAGGGCTATGACGAGCAGACCTGGTTCACCTTTTCCTATTCACCGGTGCGCGGCGACGACGGGCATATCGCCGGCATGTTCTGCGCCGTCGCCGAAACAACGGAAAAGGTCATCGCCGAACACCGGCTCGCCGACGACGCCGCGCGCCAGCAACGGCTGTTCGAGCGGGCGCCGGGTTTCATCACGATCCTTACCGGCCCCGAGCATCGCTTCGAATTCGTCAACGAAGCTTATGCGCGGCTATTCGGAGAGCGCGAATTTCTCGGCCGAACCGTTCGCGAGGTCTTTCCGGAGCTCGAGGGACAAGGCTTCTTCGAATGGATCGACCACGTCTACGAGACCGGCGAGCGGTTTGTCGCCCACGCTGCTCCGGCGCTTCTCCAGCGCGCGCCGGATGACGCCCCCGAGCAGCGATTTCTCGATTTCATCTATGAACCGGTCGTCGACGAGCAGGGCCGTGTCACGGGCATCTTCTGCGAAGGCCATGACGTCACCGAGCGGATCGATGCCGAGAATGCGCTGCGCAAGCTCGCGGAGACTCTCGAGCAGCGTGTGCTTCAGCGCACCGGTGAGTTGGAGCAGGCGCAGGAAGCGCTTCGTCAGTCGCAGAAGCTGGAGGCGATGGGCCAGCTGACCGGCGGCGTAGCGCACGACTTCAACAATCTGCTGACGCCGATCACCGGTACGCTCGACCTGCTTCAGCGCCGTGGCATCGGCGATGAACGAACCCATCGCCAGATCGCCGGAGCGCTCGCTTCAGCGGAGCGCGCGAAGACGCTCGTCCAGCGGCTGCTCGCATTTGCCCGGCGCCAGCCTTTGCAGGCCACCGGCGTCGACGTCGGCAAGCTGGTCGGCGGGATGGCGGAGTTGGTCGCCAGCACGTCCGGCCCGAAGGTGAAGGTCGTGGTCGACATCGGAACTGAAGTTCCGCCGGCGTTCGCGGACTCGAATCAGCTCGAGATGGCTGTCCTCAATCTCGCCGTGAACGGTCGAGATGCGATGCGCGACGGAGGCCAGCTGACCATCAGTGTGAAGCATGCGGACGTGGACAAGGACCATCGCTCCGGACTGCCGGCGGGTCGCTATGTTCGCCTTGCGGTCAGCGATACCGGCGCGGGGATGGACGAGCAGACGCTCGCTCGTGCGATCGAGCCCTTCTTCAGCACCAAGGGCATCGGCCAGGGCACGGGCCTCGGGCTTTCCATGGTGCACGGGCTCGCGTTGCAGCTCGGCGGCGCTCTGACGCTGGACAGCCGCGTCGGTCTCGGCACCACGGCCGAGCTGTGGCTACGGCCTGCGGCTTCGGCCCGCGCGGCCGCTCGCCGTTCGGACGTCGCGGAGGACGAGGTGAGAGCGGGAACCGCACTTCTCGTCGACGACGAGGAACTGGTCCGCGCAAGCACCGCCGACATGCTTTCGGACATCGGCTACAGCGTCGTCGAAGTGCCCTCGGCCGAGCAGGCGATGGAGCTAATCTCCGACGGGCTCCAGCCCGACCTCCTGATTACCGATCATTTGATGCCCGGCATGAACGGCACCGACCTCGCCCGGGCCGTCCGCGATCAGCGCCCCGACCTGCCTGTGCTGATCGTCTCCGGCTACGCCGAGCATGCCGGTCTGGATCCCGACCTGCCGCGCCTGACCAAGCCGTTCCGCCGCAACGACCTCGCGGCCGCCATCGCAGCCTGCGTCGAGGATTAGCCGCCCGTCTGATCCGGATGCTTGCTTGCGCCGCGCTCGGCATGCGAAAGGCGCGTCGCCGTGAGGGAGTCTCAATGAGGTCAGGCAAGTTCGCGTTCCTTGGCGCTGTGCTGGCGCTTGCGTCACCGGCGCTCGCCGAAAGCCATGTCCAGCCGGCCGTCCAGCCCGGTGGTGACATCCCGCAGAATTTCCACCCGACGCTGCCGCCAATCCCCAGGGGCGGCGATATACCGCAGCGCTTCAGCCCGCCCCGGGCCGATTTCCAGTACGTCCGCCGCGAGGTGATGATCCCGATGCGCGACGGGGTAAAGCTGTACGCCGTGCTGATCATCCCCCACGGCGCCTATGCGCAGGACGGCCGATATCCGATCATGCTCGACCGCACGCCTTATTCGGCGGACAAGGCGACATCGCGCGGAACGTTCGGGCCGCTGCCGGAGAACATCCTTTCGCCACTGAGTGCCGAGCTCGTGCGCGCGGGCTATATCGTCGCGGTCGAGGACGTGCGCGGCAAGTACAAGTCGGGCGGCGATTATGTGATGAACCGGCCGGTGCGCGGCCCGCTCAATCCGACCGCGGTCGACCACTCGACCGACGCTTACGACACCATCGACTGGCTGGTGAAGAACGTGCCGGAGTCGAACGGCCGTGTCGGCACCATCGGCACCAGCTACGACGGCTTCACGACGCTGATGAGCCTGGTGAACCCGCACCCCGCCCTCAAGGCTAGCGTGCCCATCAACCCCATGGTCGACGTGTGGAAGGGCGACGACTGGTTCCACAACGGCGCCTTCCGCCAGGAGATGATCAGCTACGTCTACGGTCAGACGGCGACGAAGACGTCGGACGAGGACTGGTTCAGCTCGGCCTATGACGATTACGACACTTACATGCGCTACGGCTCGGCGGGCGCTTATGCCGATGCGATGGGCATGCGGCAGCTGCCCTTCTGGGACCGGCTCAGCGAGCATCCGGCCTACGACGAATATTGGCAGGACCAGGCCGTCGACCGAATTCTCGCGCAGAAGCCGCTGACCGTCCCTACCCTGCTCGTCGACAGCGAATGGGATCAGGAAGATATTTACGGCGCTCCGGC
>DATCJM010000058.1:0-4320 GCA_036562805.1 Sphingomicrobium sp. | reverse complement strand
CTCTCCGACGGAGAGATCGAGGCGCCGATGCCGGGCAAGGTCACGGCGGTCGAGGTCAAGCAGGGCGAAAAGGTTGCCAAGGGACAACGCTTGCTGACGCTTGAGGCCATGAAGATGGAACATGCGTTGACTGCTCCGTTCGACGGGACTGTCGCCGAGCTCAACGCCAAGGCCGGCGCCCAGGTGACCGAAGGACAGCTTCTCGTGAAGGTGGAAGCCGATGCATAAGATCCTCCTCGTCCTCCCGCTGCTGCTCGCTTCGTGCGCAACCGTCGAACCCGAAGGCGGTGCGCCGATGCCGCTCGTCAACTCGGCGGGCCAGGCGATCGGGACGGTGCGCGCATGGCAGACCGCGGGGGGCGTCAGCTTCCACGTCAACGGCTGGGGCCTTCCGCACGGCATTCATGGCATCCACGTCCATTCCGTCGGACGCTGCGACCCGCCCGATTTCGCAAGCGCGGGCGGTCACTGGAACCCGGCGGGCAAGAAGCATGGACTCAACAATCCCGCCGGACCGCACGCGGGCGATCTGCCGAACGTCAACGTGGCGGCGAACGGCGTGCTGTCGGCGACTGTAACGCTGCCCGGTGCAAGCATGGCCAACCTGCTCGATGCCGACGGCGCCGCGCTCGTGCTTCACGCCGGCCCGGATGACTATTTGACTGACCCGAGCGGCAACAGCGGCGCGCGTATCGCCTGCGCGGTCATCCGGCCGGTGGCGGAGATTCGCTAGGCCGGCTGCTCCGGCGCGGACTCATTGCCGTGGACCAGCTCCCGATAGCGCTCGGCGAGGTCTTCGTGGACGGCACGGACTTTGCTGTCCACCGCCTGCGTGGCAGCCGAGCGCTCCTGTGCTGCGCGCCGTTTGAAGTAGGAATGATTGTCTTCCATCACTCACCACCCCCGATCGTGGCGAGTCGCTTATAGCGCTTTTCGGCTGCGAAACGAACTTACCTGGATGAACGCGAAAAAGCCCGGCCGGGAGGGGTCTCCGGCCGGGCTCTTCTTACGCGCTTCGATTTGGAAGCTTAGTGACCGCGCTTCTGGTGAAGCGTCTGCGTGATCACGTTCTGCGCGAGCGCACGCGAGCCGCTCTTGGCGGTGCAGGTCGGGCTTCCGCCACCCGACTTGCCGAGCACGGCGGCGCTAACGCCGCAGACGTTCGCAGCGATGCCGACCGGCACCTGGACGGTGATCGGCGCGCTGACATTGTTGAGCGCGGCGATCTGGTCCTTGTTGAGGAAGTTGTTCAAGATCGACACGTCCTGGATGTTGACGGCGACGAGGCCGTTCCCGCTGCCGGTATTGACCTGCGCAAGCGCGGGCGTCGTGACCGCGGCAATGGCGGCGGCGGCAATCATCATCTTACGCATACTTTTTCTCCATCTGCTTAGTAAAAAAACGAGCGCACATGCGCTCTCGGTCCCGTCTCAATCGGACAGGTTCGGGGTGCTAAACGCATGAAGTGCCGGTGCTTTCCGCCGCTGCGGCAGGCGGAGCGAAGCGCAAGGTCGGCTGCCGGACACTTGCCCATATGCCTCAACGCCGATGCTTGCGCTCGAGCCGCGCGACGAAGCGTGGGCCCTGCCACAGCTCGCACGGCTGGCCGTCCAGTTTCTCTCGCGCGGCCTCGATCGCAGCTTCGTCGTCGTCGGCTTCGAACCATTCGCCGGACGCAACCTTGCTCACGCCATCGAGGCCGTAAAGCCTGTATGACGACACGCGCCTAATCCCAATCTCTCGACTGCCGGAGCAGCCATTTTGGGTGCGAAACGACGAATCCCGCCGGGAAGTTTCATGAAAAATTCCGCGGCTCCCGGCGCGGGAAAAGGCGAGTAACCCAAGTTATTCACATGATGGTGAATAGCGTGTAGGAGACTGTCATCCCCGCCACTTGCCTCAGCGCAGCGGAGACTGAGAGACAAAGCGTCGCGCTCCCGCTGTATCCGAGGAGCGTCCCCCTGTCCGTCCCCCTGAAGACTTATCGCGTCTATTGCTTCGACCTTGCGCGCAAGGTCGTCACCGCCGACTTCATCAAGGCGGCCAACGACGACGACGCCATCGCCAAGGCCGAGGCCTCCGGCTTCGGCACCAAGTGCGAGGTGTGGGACGGCAATCGCCTCGTCGCCCAGCTCGATGCTGCGCGCCGCCAGGCCTGACCCAAGAAACCCCGGACTCCACTCATGCGTTCGCCACCTGGATGCGTTCATGAGGAGACTTTCCGATGTCCGACGATCTTTCCAATACCGGCCAGCGCGACCGCGACCGCGTGTCCGCTAGCGAAGGCTATGAGGTCGAATATTTCGCCCGCAAGCACGGCATCACGGCGGAGCAGGCGCGCGAGCTGATCGCCCGCGTCGGCAACGATCGCGCCGCGCTCGACCGGGCGGCGGAGCAGCTGAAGGGCCGCTAACGCGCTCGCGTCCGGCGTCGGCAAACGACCGCGGAAGTATACAAAGTATACAGTCCAACGCGCGCGCGCGAGTCACGCAGCCGCGGTGGAGTCATCGTCGTCCTCGTCCGTGACGGCCGGCGCCTCACCATCATGGTCGTCGAAGACCGGATTGCCCTCGTTCGGCCCGCCGAGCTCGAGCTCGCCGATCGCATCATCAAGGCGCGACGCGGCCTCTTCCACATGATCTTCTTCGTCGAGCTCGGATGACGGCATGCGCTCGATCCACTTTCCGTAGCGTTCGGGCCGGCGGCTGCGCAGCAGGAACATCGTCAGCCGCTCGTCATGGTGGCGCCATTCGCCGACCTGCTGGCCCTTGTAGAAGATCGGCCGGGGTACGCCGTTCCTTGAGCGCTCGATGGCCGCCCGCTCGACGTCGGGCATGTTGCAGTCGACCGCCGCATCCCACCCGCGCCGGAACGACTCGCCGCACGGACGGCGTGCAAGCTTGTAGGCGGCGTCCCGGGTCATGCTCACGCGCCGCGCGGCGGCCTCGACCGTGGCGCTGTAGGAAAGTCTTTTTGTGAAATGGGTGCGCGCGAGCGCGAGCGTGGGCGGGGCGCGAAGCCCCGCCCTTGCCGTCAGTAGCCGCGGTAGCTGTTGGCGCCGCGGATGCGGATGTTGGTGACCGCGCCGCGATAGTCGACGTTGCAGCGGAAGCTGAGCTGCTGGGCGCCGTAGCGACCGTTCTGGTACCCATATTGATAGCCGTACTGGCCGCCGTAGCCTGAGCTCATCAGGCCGGAGACGCGCAGCCCGTTGTACCGGCGCTGGACGTCGGTGATCGCGGTCACGCGCATGTTGGCGGCGCCGGCATAGCCGTTGCTGTAGCCGTAGGCGCCCATGTTGCCATAGCCGCCATATTGCGACGCGGCCTGGGCCATCGCCGCGCTCGCGCATTGCGAGACGGCCTGGCGGTCGGTCACGTTGTAGCGATTGCCGAGCAGGCTATCGATGATCGCGGTGACCGGGTTCTGCGAATAGCCCTGGTTGTAGCCGTAGCCGGGATAGGTCTGGCCGTACTGCTGCGGATATTGCTGCGGGTACGTCTGGGGGTAGGTCTGATAGGTCTGGTACGGCTGCTGATACTGCTGCGGATAATATTGGGCGGCGGCCGGAGCGGCGAGCCCGCCGATCGCGGCGCCAGCGATCAGGAGTTTGGCGACGTTGGTCATTGGGATTTCCTTGTTCTCTCCGGGACATACCCATGGAGCTGAGCAGGGATAACGCCCCGCCTTCGCGAACAGTCGCATGAACTGAAAACAACGATAGGGAGCCAGCGCCGTTAACCCATCCCGTGCATGACGATGTTAAACAACCTGCGGCAGCAAAGCTGCGCGCTCGGCTCGGGGGCGAGTGAGTTCAAGGGGAGTAACTTCATGACCATTTCGATTTTCACGCTCGCCGCGGCTGCGGCGGCACAGGCGGCTTCGCCGCATTCGTCCTACGACACCGCCCAGGCGCGCGCCGCGGGCTATGCCCAGGCGCAGCAGGCGCTCGGCCAGCCTTCAATGCAGGGCGTGCAGTTGCCCATGAACCATGCTGCGCGGGTCCTTCCGGCGGGCACCATCATCAACCTGACTCCGCTGGAGGAGATCAGCAGCAAGCACATGAAGGAAGGGCAGCAGTTTCAGTTCATCGTCGTGAACGACGTGACCGAAAATGGAGCCGTCGTCATTCCACGCGGGTCGCCAGCGGTCGGATTGGTGACTATGCAAACGGGACGCGCAGAGGGCGGCAAGTCGGGCAAGTTCGATCTGACCTTCGAAAGCGTGACCGCTAATGGAGTGACCTTTCCGCTCAGCGGCGTTCACCGGCAGGAAGGAAAGGGCAACACGCTTGGAGCCCTGTTCGGCTCTATCATCATC
>DATCJM010000043.1:0-9313 GCA_036562805.1 Sphingomicrobium sp. | reverse complement strand
TGGTTAGCAAGCTGCCGCAACTGAGTTTCGTTGTGGTGGTTCAAACGTCGAAACTCGTCAGGATTGGGCACGGCCCGCTGCTTGCCTGACCGCACTCCACAGCGAGGCGCCTAAGCGCGTCACGCGTGCGTTCCAGCTCGCCGATCTTCTTGCCCAGCGCAGCGATGCGAGCCTGGGCAAGCTTACGACCTGCTTGCGAAGAGATGGGTGGCTTACAGCTACATCTACCCTTTCGCTGAAGGTCTTGCGGGCATCCTCGTGCTCGCCGGCGCGCTGACATGGCTCGCCGCCCCATTAGCACTGATCATCGGGGCGTCGCAGGTGTTGCTCATGATGTTGGCGGCAGCACCGCGATTGGCGATCCAAGCGCCATGCCGCTAGCCATCGTTGGCGCCGCCCTTTAGGGCCGCGGCGATGATCGATTCTCCGGTTTTCTTCAGCGGGATCGGCGGCAGCGGCATGTTGCCGCTCGCTTCGATCGTGCGCGCCTCCGGCGCGAAGGTCGCAGGGTCAGACCGGTCGCTCGATGCCGGCCGGACGCCCCACAAGTTCGACTATCTCCGCTCGCTCGGGATCCAGCTGTTTCCGCAGGACGGGTCGGGGCTCCAGGACGGGATGATGCTGGTCACCTCCGCCGCCGTCGAGCCGACGGTGCCCGACGTGGTCCGCGCGAAGGAGCTTGGCCTCAAGCACCTGACGCGGCCGGAATTCCTCGCGCAGCTGCTGAACAATGCGCAGCGCAGCGTCGCCGTCGGCGGAACCAGCGGCAAGTCGACGGTCACCGGGATGATCGGCTGGATCCTCCACGCGTGCCATCGTCAGCCGACGGTCATGAACGGTGCGGTGATGAAGAATTTCGTGACGCCCGCGGCGCCATTCGCGAGCGCGCTGGTCGGCGATCCCGAGCTCTTCGTCAGCGAGGTCGACGAAAGCGACGGCTCGATCGCGCTCTATCGGCCCGAAGTGGCCGTGCTGACGAATATCAGCCTCGACCACAAGGAAATGGAGGAGCTTCGACAGCTGTTCGCCCATTTCCTCAATGCGTCGCGCAAGGCGGTGCTCAACCTCGACGATCCGGAAACGCGCGCGCTGTCGGCCACCATCCCCGCCGACAAGATGATCGGCTATGGGTTCGACAGCCCCGGCGCCGATTTCATGGGCAAGGACTTGCAACTCGGGCCGGATGGCGCCGCTTTTGCCGTCGAAGCGGCGGGCGAGCGGCACTCGGTCCAGCTGAAGGTGCCCGGCCGGCACAATGCTTCCAACGCGCTGGCGGCGATCGCGGCTGCCCGGGCGCTCGGTGTGGCCGTGCCCGATGCGGCCGCGGCGCTCGGGCGGTTCGAAGGGCTGCGGCGGCGCCTGGAAACGGTCGGACAGGCTGCGGGCGTGACGGTGATCGACGACTTCGCGCACAATCCCGACAAGATCGCGGCCTCGCTCGCCACGCTTCGCGCCCATCCGGGCCGTCTGCTGATCATGTTTCAACCGCACGGCTACGGGCCACTCGCCAAGATGGGCGAGGAACTGGCCGAGGCGATTGCGACGGGCATGGCACCGGGCGACCGGCTCTACCTTCCTGACCCCGTCTACCAAGGTGGAACGGTCGACCGGCGACGCGGATCGGACTGGCTCGTCGAACAGGTCGGAGCGAACGCCGAGCACATCCCGGAGCGAGCGAGGATCGCCGACGCTCTGGTCGGCGAGGCGCGCGAGGGCGACCGCATCCTCATCATGGGCGCGCGCGACGACACGCTGATCGATTTCGCTCGCGAGCTCGTGGACAGGCTTGCTCAAACGTCGTCCTGAACTCGCTTCAGGATGCATTTTCGAGAAGTGCTTCGCGGGTCGGCGGAATGGATGCTGAAACAAGTTCAGCATGACGAGGGTTGGGACTTCATGGCCAAATCCGGAACCGTCACTGGCTGGAAACTTCCGCAGGTGGAGCGCGAGCTGCTCCTGCGCCAATTCCCGCCGAAGTATGAGAATGTCGTCGCCGATCACGTGACGCTGCGCGTCGGCGCCACGCCGGAAACGCCGCTGCCCAAGGAACCGAACAGCGCGCGGGTCATCGGCCACGCCGACGATGGCGAAAGCCTCGAATGCCTGGTGGTCGAGATCGATGGCACCTTCGACCGCCCGGACGGGTCGACCTATCACATCACATGGTCGCTCGGGCCCGGCAGACGTGCCCGCGAAAGCAATGACCTGCTCCGCGACCGCGGCTTTCACCCGATCGAGGCTGCGATCCCGGTGGAGCTCACTCCCGCTCGTTTCTAATGGCTGGACCGCGACTGTTCCTGGACGCTGACGGCGTCCTCGCCGACTTCGACGAAGGCGCCCGGCGGCTGCTTGGAATGCTTCCCCGCGAATTCGAACGGAAACATGGGCGCGGCGCCTTCTGGAAGCGTCTTGCCCAGGGGAAGAACTTCTACGGAACGCTCCCCGAGATGCCGGAAGCGCGCATTTTGTTCGACGCGGTGGAGCACCTGAAGCCGACGATCCTGACCGGTCTGCCGCTCGGCAATTGGGCCGCGCCGCAGAAGGTCGAATGGGCGGCCGAGCATTTCCCCGGCGTGCCGATCATCACGTGCATGGCTCGGGACAAGCACAAGCATATGAAGGCGGGAGACGTGCTGGTCGACGATCGCGAGAACCATCGCGCCGCCTATGAAGCGGGTGGCGTCGTTTTCGTGCATCACAAGAATGCCGAGGACAGCCTCAGGCAGCTCGCAGAAATCTTCCCATCGGTGAAAGTGCCGGACTAAGCCGCGGCCTTGAGGTCGACCTTCTCGACCCACTCGGGCCAGAACACCGGCTCGCGGCTCGACCAGCCGGGCGCAGTCGCCGCGCTCTCGCTGATCGACTGAAGCAGGATCCGACGGCGATCGGGGTGAAGGTGCGGAAGCGCTGCGGCAGCACAGAAGGCAGCGGGCAGCCACGGCCGCGACGCAGCGCCGATCAGCCGTTCATAAAGGAAGCGGTATGCGGCGAAGTTCGGCAGGCGGTCCTGGCCGAGATCGAAAGCGGAAAGCGTGATCAGCATTCCGATGAACGGCTCGATCATGTCGAGGCCGCTGTCGTCCGGCACCTGAAGGCGAAGATGATCGAGCTGCTTGTAAAGGCGGGCCTGGGCGCGGATCGAGGCAGCTTCGCCTTCGTCGCGAGCCCAGCATTCAATGGCATCGCGGCGACCATAAGCCACATCGAGCGACCGGCGGATGTAGCGCTGCGTAGCCTTTGGAAAGCCCGCAAACTCCTTCATCTCCGAGATCAGCATCGCGCCGCTTGCCGGCTGGCTGGTCCGCGTAATCATGAACCCGACTCCTTTTGCCCGGGCGGGATCATGCGGCTGATATGGTTGCGAGATACTTAACCACAGTCCCACCCCCCATTCAGATTGAATCAGAGGGGAGTCACCGCGTCTAGGCCAGAAATTGACCTTGGCCGGGAAAACTGTGGATTGTTGATTTGTTGCAACTACCGGTGCGTTTTTGTGACGGTTCCGTAACCTAGTCGGGAAATCCCGACGACGGCGCCGGATCTTTCGAACCGCCCGGTTGCGAGGCCGCCGGCGGATCCGAGGCGTCCATGGACTCGTCGCTGCCGACATCGGCCTTCAGGTTCGCGTCGTCAGGATTGCGTTTGAGCTCTCGCTCGAGGTCGCGTTCGGGAGGCGCCGAATGCACCGCTGGAGGCGGTTCGCCCTTCTTCACATCAGCGTCATTCACAGGAGCGTCTCCCTGGCCTACTATTGCTCGTCTGTAACGAGCAGGATGCGCGACGCGTTCCGCTTAGCGTAGGTGTTCGACCGGCAGCGGCAGCGCTTCTGCGAACCGGCAGCGGGCGGTATGCTGAGCGTCCGTTTTGGGACATGAGAACGATGATGTTCATGAGCCCCGCACCTGTCGTCCGCAGCCGGTTCGACGATTGGCCATTGGCTGTGAAGTCGATCCTCGGCTTCTGGTTCTTCTACCTGCTCACCGTCGTCGCGCGGGCGTTCCTCGGCCGAGACCCTCTGACGGTGCTCGAGAACAAGGCCGTCACCATCAGCGCCGGTGTTCTCCTGACTTTCGCGGTCTACGCGGCCATTCGCTATTTCGCTGGAAGGCATGGCCTCCGCCGGCAGGCGCTGGTTGCGGGCACCGCGTCATTCTTCGCGGCAGCGGCGCTGGCGGCATTTCTGCTTGCGGCGGATCGCTACCAGGACAGCCCCCACGACCAATTCCAGTTCGCGTCGAAGGAGGGCTATCAGGTCACCGAGGTCGGCGATCAGATCAACATCGACCGGCCCGACGGACCGCCGGTCGTGGTCACTTACCCCAATGCGAGCGAGCTGCCGGCGTTCGAACAGTTTCGAATGGCGGCCGACGCAATGGTCAGCTGGCTGTTCTTTTTCGCCGCCTGGAGCGCATTTTACATCGCCATGCTCGCCCAGTCCGAGGCGCACGGGGCCGAGCAACGCGCAGCCGACGCCGAGGCGGCCGCGCAGACCGCACACATCCAGGCGCTTCGCTACCAGATCAATCCGCACTTCCTGTTCAACACCCTGAACTCGCTGTCCTCGCTGGTAATGACCGGAAGGACCGACCGGGCGGAAGCCATGCTGCTCGCGCTTTCGACTTTCTTCCGGACCAGCCTTTCGCTCGATCCCGGGGCGAACGTTCCGCTCGCCGAGGAGATCGACCTCCAGCGGCTCTACCTCGATATCGAGAAAGCGCGCTTCCCCGACCGGCTACACGTCGAGATCGACGTTTCCGAAGGTCTCGAGCAGGCGCGCCTTCCGGCGCTCTTGCTGCAACCGATCGTCGAGAATGCGATCAAATATGGCGTGTCCAAAAGCCGCAAGGCGGTGCTGATCCGCATCGAAGCGCGGCATCTGGACGATCACCGCATGGTCCTGGAAATCAGCAATCGATTGAAAAACGGTGGCCGCGAGGAGCTTCTCGCCGCGACGCATGAGGGAACCGGCCTTGGCCTGTCGAATGTTTGCCAGCGCCTCGATGCACGGTTCGGCAATCGCGCGAGTTGCCGTTTCGGACCGATGACCGGCGGCGGGTTCAAGGTCTCGATCACCATGCCCGTGGAAATCCATGGTTGAGGAGAAGCCGCTTCGAGTCCTGATTGCCGATGACGAGCCGCTTGCGGCCGAGCGGCTTCAGCTACTGCTCGCGCGCGCGGATGGCGCGCAGCTGGTGGGCACTGCGAGCGACGGGGATTCGGCGATCAATCTAACCGACGCCTTGCACCCGGATGTCCTGCTGCTCGACATCGCCATGCCTGGGCTCGACGGCATTGGTGTTGCCCGCGCGCTTGCGGCGCAGAATCCCTCGCCGGCCGTGGTTTTCGTGACAGCCTTCGATCATTTCGCCGTGGCGGCGTTCGAGGTCGAAGCGGTCGACTATCTGATGAAGCCCGTTGAGCCACTAAGGCTGCAGCGGGCACTCGACCGAGCGCGAACTTATTTGAGCGCGCGCTCCGGTCAGCCGCAGCCGGGAAAGACTTCGCAGTGGCTCGAAGAATTCTGGGCGTCCGACCTCTCCGGGCTCGTCCGCATCGCGTCGCAGGATGTCGACCGCGTCTCCGCCGAGCGTGACTATATGCGGTTGCATGTCGGCCGCCGGAGCTGGCTCATCCACCATTCGATGGCGGCCCTTGAAGAAGGGCTGAACCCGGACCTGTTCGTTCGGCTTCACCGATCGGCGATCGTCCGGAAGGATTTCATCTCGGGCTTCACCCGCAACCAGTCGGGCCGGTGGATAGCGCGGCTGGCGGACGGGACCGAACAGCCCGTCGGCCGGCTTTACTCCGACCGGGTTCGCGCAATCGCGGGGCGATAGGCAAAATTAAACCGCCGCGCTGGGGAGGCGCGGCGGTTTCGCGCCGGCGCTCCTTACCGAGCGGTGATGATCAGTGACGCTGCGCCGCCGACGGTGACGCTTGGATGGCGCGAAGCGGCAATGGCGGCCTCGACCTGCGGTTCTGCATCCTGGATCGCGCCGTTGCGGCAGAAGTTTGTCGCCTTGGCTATGTCGAGCTGGCGCGAATCTTCGAATTCGCAAACGACCCGCGCCGCGAACGCTACGCGTCCGCGAAGCGCGTGCTCGCCTGGCGCTGATGCCAGGTTGAGGTCCGCATAAGAAACACGCGCCGAGTTTGCTTCTGCAGCCTGGCTGACTGTCGGCACCACGAGCACAGCCGCAATGGCGACCGCGGCGATCGCCGGAATGGTCTTGAGCATGTCGCGACTCCTTTTTTGCGACGCGGGCCGCCTGGGGATTGAGGGGTAATCAGGGCCCGCGTCGCATCTTCGATATGCGCCTCAAGTCTGGCGAATGCGCGCGTCGGTCGATGACCGTCGGGCGAAATGTCGGCGGGACGACGAAGGCCGTTTGGAGACGGGCCAATCGACGAACGGCGGTCAGCCGCGGTTCAGCTTTTGGACGCGCTTTTCGGAGAGGGATCGACGACTGCGGCCAGTGCGACATCCATGGACACGTTCCCCACCGTCCGGAAAATGTCCGGCACCATCTCGACGGCCACCAGCAGCGCGAGCGGGGCGATGGGAACGCCGAGCGCAATCGCAATCGGCGCGATCGAGCTGATGTAGGTAACCTCGCCCGGCAAGCTCACGGCGCCATAGCTCATGACCGCGGCGACAGCCGTGGCCGCGATCATCTGTGCGAGTGTCGGATGAAGGCCTAGCCAATGCGCGATATAGAAAGGCACGGCAACGTTCATCGCAGGCCCCGTGGCTCTGAACAGGGCGACTGCGATCGGAAGACTGACGTCGGCAACCTCGTCGCGAATGCCGAGGACGCGCGCCGCATCCAACATGGCCGGTAGCGAAGCCAGGGACGAGCGCGTCGAAATCGCCACCGCCTGCGGCGGAATGAGCGCGCGCGTGAACCTCGCCGGCCCCACCCGGCCGAAGAGCAATGCAAGTGGATAAGCCGCGAGCGTCACGAGGATCCCGACGACCGAGATCAGGATGATATAGTGGGTCAGGCCGGCGAAAGCGGATCCGCCCGCTGCCGAGCCGACAACGAGCGCAAGCGAGAAGACGCCGAGTGGCGCGACGAACAACACCCACTCGATAATGACCAGCAGCGCGTCGCCGATCGCTTCGAAAAATGTGACGAGCGAGCGGCGTCCGGCCTCCGAAATGAAGCCGATCGCAAGCGCGAACAGCACGGAGAAGACGACGAGCGGCAAGATGTCGCCGTTGGCGGCGGCCGATACGACGTTGTCGGGGATGACGCCTTTGAAGAACTCGGCGATGCCGGGAAGCGACGCCGGCGTCTTGTTCTCGATCCCGTTCAGTGCCGCTTGCAGCCCGGCCGCCGTCGCCTTCGACAGCGGAAACAAGTGCACGAGCAGGAGAATGACGAGCGCCCCGAAGATTGCCGATACGGTGCACAGGATCACGATCCACAAGACCGATTTGCCGGCGATGCGGCCGGCGTGCGCCGCCTCGGCGCTCTTGGCGATGCCAACCACGAGCAATGCGACGACGAGCGGAATGACCGTCATCTTCAGCGCATTCAGCCACAGAGTGCCGACGAAACTGGCGGTGCCGATGACACCATCATGGAACTGCGGCGAAAGGCGCGGCGAAAGCGAGCCGAGGATGAGCCCGAGGATGAGAGCTCCGAGAGCCCAGTACGCTCGAAAACTGCGGCCGCCGGCCGAACTTTCCGCCTCCGCTGATGTGCTGCTCAACGCGGCTTCCGGAACTCGAATACGAACCGATCGGTCTTTCCGCGGACTTTCGGATCGAAGACCAGCAGGCTGTGATCGTCCGACGGGTTGCGAAGCATGTCTCCGCTTTTCACGAACACGAAGCCGGCGCGCTTGAAGTCAGCCTTCACCACGTTGGGGTCGATGCGGTGCAGCTTGTCGACCGTTGCTCGCGTGTCGCTATTCGGATTGGCGACATGGTCGATCACGCCGATGACCGCGCCAGGCTTCATGGACCCGTAGACGGCCTTCAGGAAGGCGTTCGGATCCATCTGCGGGATCTTGTATTTTTCGCTCTGCCAATAGGTATCGTGGTAATTGTCGTTGAGGATCACGAAGTCGGCATAGTTCTTCGGCAGCGCGGCTGCGGGGTCCTCGAACGGCGACGTTACGATCGACACATTCGGATGCTTGGCGGCGAAGGCACCGAACGAGGCCTTCGTCTTGTCGGAATAAAATTGCGTCGGCTCCCACACCGTGTCGTGTCCCTTCGGGCCGACCACGGGGGCCATGATCTCGGCCCAATAGGCATTGCCGCCGAACAGGTCGAGCACGTGCATCCCTGGCTTGAGGCCGAGGAACGACAGCACTGCGGCGGGCTTACGGCCTTCGTCGATCTTCACATTGTCGGGATTGCGGTCGGAAGACGCGACGGCGGCGGCAATCGTCGTCGGCTTTGGCGAGGCAGCCAAAGCGATGGTGGCAGTCGAAATGGCAAGCGCTGAGGCGAGGATCTTCAGATGGCGCATTGTCCGTCTCCCGGGTTGGACGATTGGAATCTTCTATTGATGGCCAACAAGTTTCGCCAGCGTCACGTTGAGCTCGTTGATCGAATGGTATTTTTCGACCAAGCTACCGGCCATCAGCCATTTTACCGGGGGGTTCCTAATGGCAACTGTCTTTGCGTCTGCCGCCGACCGCAAGGTCTCGGAGCGGAGATTCTATTCTCGAATGGCGCTGCTGCTCGTCGCGCTCGTGCTGCTCGGGTTCGGGCCAAGCTTCTATTTAAGGGGCATCGTCCCGTCCTATCCGCGGCCGAACCCGACGCTGTCGCCGGCGGTGATCTTCCACGGCCTCGTATTCAGTACGTGGATGTTGCTGATCGTTGCGCAGACTCAGCTCATCGCTGCCCGCAAGCATTCCACGCACATGCAGCTGGGCAAGGCCGGCATGTTGTTCGCGATCCTGATGATTCCGGTGATGTATCTGACGGCAGTCTGGCAGGTCGCCCGCGCAAACCAGCCGCCGTTCACCGACCCGCTGACCTGGACGATCGTGCCTCTTGCGACGATCATTCCGTTCGCGGTGCTCGTCTGGAACGGCTGGCAGAAGCGTCGCGACGTTCAGACGCACAAGCGGCTGATGCTGTGCGCGGCGATTCTCGTCATGATGGGCCCGACGATCGGACGGCTCCCGCTCGCACCGCCGTCCGTGGTCGGCTTCACGATCCAGATGCTGGTCGGTTTCCTGCTGTTCGTGCCGCTCGTGATCTGGGACCGCAAGACGATTGGGCAGGTGCACCCGGCGACCAAGTTCGGCATCGGCATGGCCGCGCTGTGGGTCATCTTCCCGCTCG
>DATCJM010000005.1:0-2302 GCA_036562805.1 Sphingomicrobium sp. | reverse complement strand
GCCGCCGCAGTCGCGGCCGTGCACTGCGCCTCGCTCGTATAACGGGTTTGGAGCGTCGCCACGGGCGTGCAGGCGCTGCCGCCGTCGGCGCAGCCGAGAATAGCGATGACGAAGAAACCCGGTCCCATTCCAGCATCCCCTAAGACGCTGTTTTAACCCCCGAATTTACGCGGGGTTCCAAAGCAATTTCAGGCGATCGTTTGCTCCGCGAGCCCCGCAATCCTACGTATAAGCAGATGGCGGCAGCGAGCGCGGATAATAAGAAGCCAAGCGGCGGCTTCAGCGCGCTTTGGCGGTTCCTGCCGATGCTGTGGCCAAAGGGCGAGCTTGAGCTGAAGCTCCGCGTCGTCGGCGCCATGGTTCTGGTGCTGGCCGGCAAGGCCGCGGTGCTCCTGATGCCATTCGCCTACAAGGCCGTTGTCGACGGCATGTCGGCGCATCGCCAGGCCTTCGGCGTCGTGGCGATGCTCGTCGCCGCTTATGCGATCGCGCGCTTCGCGGGCGTGCTTTCGGACAATCTGCGCAACGCGATCTTCGAGAAGGTCGGCCAGCATGCGGCGCGGCAGCTCGCCGCGAATGTGTTTCGCCACATTCACGATCTCTCGCTCCGTTTCCACCTCGAACGGCGCACCGGCTCGCTGACCAAGGTCGTCGAGCGCGGGACGAAGAGCATCGACATGATGCTCTATTTCCTGCTCTTCAACATCGGCCCGACGCTGATCGAGCTGACCGCCGCGTGCGTCATCTTCTTCGTCAAGTTCGGCCCCGGCCTGGTCGCCGCGACGCTGGGAATGATGGCGATCTACATCGTCTTCACGAGGCGCGTGACCGAATGGCGCGCCGAGCTGCAACGCCAGCTCAACGACGTCGACAACAAGGCGATCGGCCGCGCGGTCGACTCGCTGCTCAACTACGAGACGGTCAAATATTTCAACGCCGAAGAGCGCGAGACGCGGCGCTACGACGAGGCGATCGGCGCATTCGCCCGGGCAACGGTCCGCAACGAAGTGTCGCTTGCGTGGCTGAACATCGGCCAGGCGCTGATTACCAACCTGATGATGGCCGGCGCCATGGTCTACACGGTCTGGGGCTGGAGCCAGGGCCGCTTCACCGCCGGCGACGTGGTCTTCGTCAACACCATGCTCATGCAACTCTTTCGCCCGCTCGACATGCTCGGCTGGGTCTACCGGTCGATCCGGCAGGGGCTGATCGACATGGAAGCGATGTGGAACCTCGTCGACACGCGGGCGGAAGTCACGGACAAGCCCGGCGCTCCAGCCCTTCAGGTGCCCCGTGGCAACGTCCGTTTCGAAGACCTGCACTTCGGTTACGACGAGGGCCGCGAGATCCTGAAAGGCCTCGACCTCGATATCCCCTCCGGCACGAGCTGCGCGATCGTGGGGCCGTCGGGCGCAGGCAAGTCGACAATCGCGCGCCTTCTCTATCGTTTCTACGATCCGACCGCAGGCCGCATCCTGATCGACGGCCAGGATATCGCCGAAGTGGGGCAGAAGAGCCTCCGTGCATCGATCGGCATCGTCCCGCAGGATACCGTGCTATTCAACGACACCATCGGCTACAACATCGGCTACGGCCGCGACGGCGCGACCCAGGGCGACATCGAGAAGGCCGCGCGCGGCGCTGCCATCGACCGCTTCATCGCGGTGCTGCCGGAAGGCTATGGATCGATGGTTGGAGAGCGCGGGCTGAAACTATCGGGCGGCGAGAAGCAGCGGGTCGCGATTGCACGGACCTTGCTCAAGGACCCGCCGATCCTCGTCCTCGATGAAGCGACGAGCGCGCTCGATAGCCGCACCGAGGAGGAAATCCAGAGGACGCTGGACCGGGTCGCCAAAAGCCGCACGACGATCATGATCGCCCACCGCCTCTCGACCATCGTCGATGCCGACCAGATCGTGGTGCTCGACGACGGCCGCATTGCCGAGCGCGGCACGCACGATGAGCTGCTCGAGAAGGCCGGCCTCTACGCCGACCTCTGGTACCGCCAGGCCGCCGAGCGGCTTGCGGAGGAAACGGCGGAAGCCGCCGAATGATCAGTGCCGGCGGAAGCCGCGCAGCACGTTCCCTTCGGTGCTGAGATAGTTGCGCCGATAATCGAACCGCGGCGTGTCCGAGAATATGAGGTAGTAATATTTCATCTGCTCCGACCACCAATAGGCCGGGCAGTGATCGCTCTGGGCCTTCGGCGTGGCCGTGACGTCCGCCAGCGCGGCATATCCGTAGCGCGCCTTGTTCCAGCGCTTCATCGCTAGATAATGATCGCGCGCGATGACCCGCCATT
>DATCJM010000407.1:0-2344 GCA_036562805.1 Sphingomicrobium sp. | reverse complement strand
CTCGTTGGTGCCGGCACCGATGTCGAGGAGCTTGGCGTCGCGGTAATAGCGTTCGACGGGCCAGTCTTTCGTATAGCCCGCGCCGCCTAGCGCCTGGACCGCCTCGTTGGCGACTTTCACGGCATTTTCGGACGCGAGGAGGATCGCGCCGGCGGCGTCGAAACGCGTGGTCTTTCCCGCGTCGCAAGCCTTGGCGACGTTGTAGACGTAGGCGCGCGAGCTGTTGAGCGCGACATACATGTCGGCGATCTTCGCCTGCATCAGCTGGAACGAGCCGATGGGCTTCCCGAACTGCTTGCGCTCGCGGACGTAGGGCAGGACGGTGTCGAGGCACGCCTGCATGATGCCAATCTGGATTCCGGCGAGCACGGTGCGCTCGTAATCGAGGCCGCTCATGAGCACTTCGACGCCCCTGGTCTCCTCGCCGAGTATGTTCTCGGGCGGGACGAAGCAGTCGTCGAACACGAGCTCGTTGGTCGGCGACCCGCGCATGCCGAGCTTGTCCATCTTCTGGCCGATTGAAAAGCCTTCCATGTCCTTTTCGACCAGGAACGCCGTGATGCCGCGGCTGCCCTCGCCCGTCTTGGCATAGACGACGAGCGTGTCGGCATAGCCGCCGTTGGTGATCCAGAACTTGGTGCCGTTGAGACGGTAGCCGTTGCCGCTTTTCTCGGCTTTCAGCTTCATGCCGACGACATCGCTTCCGGCGCCTGCTTCGCTCATCGCGAGAGCGCCGACATGCTCGCCGCTGATCAGCGGCGGAAGATATTTGCGCTTCTGCTCGTCATTACCCCAGCGGCGGACCTGATTGACGCAAAGGTTCGAGTGAGCGCCGTAGCTGAGGCCCACCGATGCCGACGCGCGGGCGACTTCCTCCTGCGCGACCACATGCTCGAGATAGCCGAGACCGAGACCGCCATATTCCTCCTCGACTGTGATCCCGTGGAGGCCAAGCTCGCCCATCTGCGGCCAAAGCTGGCGCGGGAACTCGTCACTCTCGTCGATCTGCGCTGCGATCGGGGCGATCTTGTCGCGGGCGAAGCGCTCGGTCGTTCCGCGGATCGTATCCGCCATCTCGCCGAGGTCGAAATCCAGTCCGGTATCGGACATGCCTGAGGTCTCCTGCCGCGCGAGGCGCTAGCAGAGAGGGTCACGAATTGAAAAGCGGTCGTAGCCGCTCAGGCGGCGCCGCGCTCTGCCTTTGCGGGCGACGGCGCAGGTGCGGCCGCGGGAGCCTGGGCGGGCGGCATGGTCGCCGGCGAGATCGAACCGCGATGGCAGGTGAAACACGTCACCTTCGAATCGGCCTGACCGGTGATGGCCGGCAGATCGCCGTTGATCTCCTTCACCAGGCGCATCATTCCGCGCGCCGTATCCTTGTGGCCCTTCGCATCGGAGGCGAAGTCGAAGCTCGACAGCGGCTGACCTTCCTGGCCGACATGGCAGTAAGTGCAGCGAACCCCCAACGACTGGGCAAAGAATTTCATGGTGCCGAGGAGCTGAGCTCCACTGATGTCCTGCGGCAGGACCTTTAAATTTTTGTGCGGCGGATTGGCGAAGGCGGGCGTGCTGGCCGGCGGCGCGCCGGTTTGGGCGACGGCGACGGAGACGGCGAAGAAGGCGGCGGCGCCAGCAAGCGCAAGTTCCGGAATTCGCGGCTTCATGAGAACCCTCCGGTCGTGACGCTCGATCAATGAATGATTGCGCTTCGACGTCAAGCGGCCATTGACCAGTATCCGGACCGCACCGTTTGAACATCCATCGCACCACTCTTATGTGCGCTGCAGCAATTCGACTCCGGAGCGTCCTTTATGCCCACCGCCGATTCCGACCCGATCGTCATCCTCTCCTATGCCCGCACGCCGATGGGCAGCTTCCAGGGCGCGCTTTCCGGCGCCTCCGCGACCGAGCTCGGCGCGACTGCCGTCAAGGCCGCCGTCGAGCGCGCCGGGATCTCGGGCGATCAGGTCGACAAGGTGTTCATGGGCAACGTGCTCTCGGCCGGCCTCGGCCAGGCGCCCGCGCGGCAGGCGGCGATCGGCGCGGGGCTGCCGAAGTCCGCCGAAGCGGTCACCGTCAACAAGGTGTGCGGGTCTGGCATGCAGGCGGCGATCTTCGCCACCGACATGCTGAAGGCCGGCTCCGCCGACGTGATCGTCGCCGGTGGCATGGAGAGCATGTCGAACGCTCCGTACCTGTCGAAGAAGTATCGCGCCGGCGCGCGCATCGGCCATGACACCGTCTACGACCATATGATGCTCGACGGGCTCGAGGACGCCTACGACAAGGGCCGCGCCATGGGCACGTTCGCCGAGGACGCGGCGCGCGAATATCAGTTCACGAG